>JAHDGN010000113.1 GCA_020627645.1 Akkermansiaceae bacterium | reverse complement strand
GCCTCAGATCATTGCATTTCAGTAGGCGGACGCCGATTTCGAGGAAAGACTGAATGCACATTCTGTCTTTCCTCGAAATCAAGGACAACAACCTGAAATTCAATGAGATGGGACGAAATCGAGCTGGGCTCATGAAATATTCGGGCTGGGTCTTTAACTTATCTAAACAAAAGAAGACGGATGAATTCACCCGCCTTTCTTGAAAAACCAAAACTTTCTCCAGAAAATCAGCAATTCAGGCAAATCAACCGGAGACTTAACCCAACCGGAAAACGATTCGAGCCTTAGAAGTGTCGTAAGGAGACATCTCCATCTTGACCTTATCACCCACCACCAATCGAATAAATCGCTTCCTCATCTTTCCTGAAATATGCGCCAAAACCTCATGCCCACTCGGCAACTCAACCTTGAACATCGTTCCAGCCAAAACCGCGGAGATCGTACCCTCGATTTCTACCGACTTCTGCTCCCCCTCTGCCGCCTCTGGTTTCCTCTTCCGGGCAGCATTCTTCCGGCCACCTCTTCCGCGACCTCCTCCTCTGAAATTTCTTGGCTTAGCGATAATGAATATGGGTTGTTGATTTGACAGGATCATTTCCCGCCAAAGAGAACTTAACTTGCAACACGGCCATCAGCAAACGAAAAAAGCTCCCAAAACCCCCTCTCTCGCAGCAAAGCAATTTCCCATCAACATATCGCGATATGACGTTTTAAAACTTGTCATCAGCCGCTGGGTCGGAAACCTTTCGCCACCCGATGGCCAACGACCTAACCACCGAACTCCAAAAAGCTCTCTCCAACCGAATCATGGTTCTCGACGGAGCCATGGGCACGACCATTAGAGGATACGAACTCAATGAAGACGACGCTCGTGGACAACGATTCAAAGAAAACCACGAAGACCTCCTCAATAACGGAGATATCCTCTCTCTGTCCAAACCTGACGTCATTGCCGATATCCACAAACGCTTCTACTTAGCAGGCTCCGACATCTGCGAAACAAATACCTTCTCGGCCACCACCCTGGCTCAATCTGAATTTTTCGTCGAAGACCCACGCAAAACCGGCGGGATCAAATCACCCGAATTCTTTCAATCCGAAGTCCTGGACAATCAATTCCTCAAAGATCTCGTCTGGGAACTCAATGTCCGCTCAGTCGAACTTGCCCAGCAAGAAGCTGAAAAAATTTCCAACGATACCGGTCGTAAACGCTACGTCGCCGGAGCCATAGGCCCCCTCACCGTCTCCCTCACCAACGTCGTTGACCCCAATGACACCGCCTTCCGCCCCGTCACCTTCGAACAAGTCAAACAATCCTATCGACACCAAATTGACGCCCTCATCAGCGCCGACTGTGACATCCTCATGGTCGAAACCATCTTCGACTCCCTCAATGCCAAAGCCGCCCTCGTCGCCATCAAAGAATCCGGCACCACTGCCCCAGTCATTATTTCTGCGGCCGTCGGCCGCGGAGGCGAAACCATGATTTCAGCCCAAAAAGTCCAGGCCCTCTGGCACGCCGTCTCACATATCAACCCACTCGCAGTCGGGCTCAACTGCTCCCTCGGCCCAGACCTCATGAAACCCTTTCTAGAAGACCTTGGCAAAGTCGCCACCTCTCATATCAGCTGCTACCCGAACGCCGGCCTCCCCAATCCCCTTGCTCCCACCGGATTCGACCTAGAGCCGACTCACATGAACAATTACATGTCTGATTTCGCTAAAAATGGCCTCCTAAATTTAGCAGGCGGTTGCTGCGGCAACACCCCCGAACACATCGCCGCTATCGCCAAAGCTCTAGAAAATCACCCCCCACGCCCCGTCCCTACTCTTTCCTAAAAAATGGACGACAAATTCCTCACTCATCAAATCATTGGTGCCGCGATCGAGGTTCATGAGCACCTTGGTCCAGGACTTCTCGAAAGCTCATACGAATCAGCCCTTGTCCATGAACTTAAAATTCGGGGGCTCCAAGCCCAATCACAGTTCCCTCTATCCATCAAATACAAAGACCTGCAAATCCCCAACGCCTACAGAATCGACCTCCTAGTCAACAACCGTGTGATCGTTGAAGTGAAAGCAGTTGATGCACTAAAGCCCATACACAACGCTCAAATTCTAACATACCTTCAACTTGCAAATATCCCCATTGGTCTCTTAATGAACTTTCATGAGCCCACACTCATTCAAGGACTTCGCCGCTTCATCAATGGACAACAAAAATAAATCCTCTCTGCGTCTCTCCGCGTCCTCTGTGTCTCTGCGGTAAAAAATTCCTCAACCAAGCCCACTTAACTAACTACGATGCCAACCATTCCAAGATACCTCACCCTCTCCGGCACAGAACCATACGTCCACTCACCGGACAAAAACTTCCTCATGATCGGCGAGCGTACAAACGTCGCTGGCTCACCTCGCTTTCGCAAACTCATCAAAGAAAACAAACTCGAGGACGCACTCGAAGTCGCCCGCCAACAAGTTGAAAATGGCGCCAATGTCATCGACATCTGCTTCGACGACGGGCTCATCGATGGCAAAGCAATGATGGCTCGTTTCCTAGACTTGATCCAAGCAGAGCCCTATATCCAAGCCGTCCCCATCATGGTCGACTCCTCCAAATGGGAAATCATCGAAGAAGGACTCAAGCACCTGCAAGGAAAAGGCATCGTCAATTCCATCTCTCTCAAAGAAGGCGAAGAAACCTTCAAAAAACACGCTCAACACATCCTCAACTACGGTGCCGCGGTCGTCGTCATGGCCTTCGATGAAAACGGACAAGCGGCCACCTACGAAGACAAAATTCGTATCTGCGAGCGTGCTTACAACATCCTCGTCAACGAAGTCGGATTCCCTCCACAAGACATCATCTTTGACCCCAACATCCTCACCGTCGCCACCGGAATCGAAGAGCACAACAACTACGCCCTCGACTTCATCAACGCCACTCGCTGGATCAAAGAAAATCTCCCCTATGCCAAAATTTCAGGCGGGGTATCCAACATCTCATTCTCCTTCCGCGGCAATAATGTCGTCCGTGAAGCCATGCACTCCGCCTTCCTCTACCACGCAGGCAAGGCCGGCATGGACATGGGAATCGTCAACGCCGGCATGCTCGAAGTCTACGACGAGATCCCCAAAAACCTCCTCATAGCCGTTGAAGACGTTCTTCTAAACAAAGATGAAGGAGCCACCGAACGCCTCCTCGATCTCGCCGAAGAATTCAAAGGACAGGGTGGAAAGAAAAAGGAAGAAGACCTTTCCTGGCGCGAACAATCCGTCGAAAAACGCCTCGAACACGCCCTTCTGAAAGGAATCGACAAATTTATCGACGAAGACACCGCCGAAGCTCTCCAAAAATACGAAAAACCTCTCACCGTCATCGAAGGCCCCCTCATGGATGGCATGAGCATTGTTGGCGATCTCTTTGGCGAAGGAAAAATGTTCCTCCCCCAAGTCGTTAAATCAGCTCGCGTCATGAAAAAATCAGTCGCCTGGCTCGAACCCCTCATGGAAGAAGAGAAGGAAGCCAAAATCACCGCGGCACTCTCCGAACGGCTCACCAAGAACCCAAACGAAAATCCAGACGAAGCCCGCTCCGCCGTCGAAAAATCCTTCTCCAACGGAAAGGTGATCATGGCCACCGTCAAAGGTGATGTTCATGATATCGGCAAAAACATTGTTGGCGTCGTACTGACCTGTAACGGCTTCGACGTCGTTGACATGGGAGTCATGGTCCCCTGTGACAAAATCCTCGACGCTGTCGAAGAACATAACGCCGACGTCATTGGCCTCTCCGGCCTCATTACCCCCTCCCTCGACGAAATGATTACCGTCGCAAAAGAAGCGGAAAAACGAGGCTACGGCAAAAAACAAATCCCCATCCTCATCGGGGGCGCCACCACCAGCGCTGCCCACACCGCCATCAAAATTGCCGAACACTACTCCGGCCCTCTTGTTCATGTCCTCGACGCTTCACGCTCCGTCCCCGTCACCACCGCACTTCTCTCCGCCGAGCAGCGCGACACCTTTATTTCTGAAAACGAAGCGAAACACGAAAAACTTCGTAGTTCTTTCAACTCCGGACTAAAAAAGGAAACGATCACCCTCGAAAAAGCGCGCGAAAACAAAGTCCTAATCGACTGGGACAATTACACCCCACCCGTCCCTGAGTTTACCGGTACCCGCGTCATCAAAAAACAGTCTCTTCGCGAACTTGCCAACTACATCGACTGGACTCCATTCTTCCACACTTGGGAACTCCGAGGCGTCTGGAACCCCGAAACCAAAACTCTCAAAACCAAAAACGAAGAAGGCGCCAAAATCGCCCAAGAACTTTACAAAGACGCCAACGACCTCCTCGAGCGCATCATCACCGAAAAGAAATTCACCGCCACCGGCATCTACGGCTTTTTTCCAGCGCTAGCACAAGGAGACGACATCATTCTTCCAGATCACAAAACCACCTTCCATACCCTCCGCCAACAATACAAAAAATCAGGCAAACCCAACTACGCTCTTTCCGACTACGTCACCCCCCGTGGCGGAGACTTCCAGTCTCCTCGCCCCTTCTCCATCACCACCGTCAGAGACTTCGTCCCCATTGCTAAAAAACAAGGACACCTCCCCCATTGGCATCAAGACGGAGCAACCTATGCCGTCACCTTCAGATTGGCAGACTCGCTCCCCCAGTCCGTCCTCCAATCCTATCGTCTAGAAAAAGAAGAAATCCTCTCAAAACTCCGTGACATCCCCCCTAACACTGACGAAGAAACCAAGCTCCAAAACGACCTCTACGAACTCTACCGATCCCACATCGAAGAAGCACTCGACCAAGGTCACGGCGCTGCCCACATGAAGGATCCAAAGATCGCCCAAATTGTAGCCAACGCCCTTACCCATTTTGATGGCGAACGCTATCAACTCGCCGCTTGGTGTGCGATGTCAAATCACGTTCACCTTCTCATCAAACCTCTCGGCGATCACAGCCTCTCCACCATCCTCCAGAGTATCAAAACCTACTCCGCCAGAGAAGCAAATGCCGCCCTAGGTCTCACTGGAACTTTCTGGCATAAAGAAAGCTATGATCACCTCATCCGAGACGGGAACGATTTTTGGAATCAGCTGAACTACATCAACCAGAATCCTGAAAAAATTGGCCTCACCGACTACGAGTTTTTAGGAATTCACTCAGAAATTTACGATGAGAGTGCCAAAGCAAAGAGACCCGAGGCCTCGCCCCCCGACCACCTCGGCGCCTTCGTTGTCGGCATCCAGGGAGCTGACGAATGGGCCGCCGAACTCCGAGACGCCAACAACGTCGACGAAGCCATCATGGTCCAAGCCATCGCCGACCGCCTCGCCGAAGCCTTTGCCGAACTCCTCCACCACCGCGCCCGCATCGCCTGGGGAATCGAACGCCCCGGCCAATTCACCAACACCGAGCTCATTCACGAAAAATACCAAGGGATTCGCCCCGCCCCCGGCTACCCCTCTCAACCCGACCACACCGAAAAACCCGCCCTCTTCAAACTCCTCAACGCAGAAGAAGAAATCGGTGTCACCCTCACCGAATCCTGCGCCATGCACCCCGGCTCCGCCGTCTGCGGACTCTACTTCTCCCACCCCAGCTCCCACTACTTCCAAATCAACGACCTCCAAAAAGACCAAATCGAAGATTACGCCACTCGCAAAGGAATGACCATCGAAGAGGTTGAAAAATGGCTCGGGCCATGGCTTGGTTACTAACATGAAACGTTTTCTTCTGCTCCTCTTGGTCATCCTTCCGGGATGCGCCCAACAAACAAACACCTCCAAACTCAAAGCAAATAAATCATCAACCAACTCAACAAACCAAATCATCCTCGCCGCTACTAGATCTATCCCTAACGGTGGTGGATACGAAGCCTCCCAAAAGGCCGTTGATCGCCTAGCCGCCAGCGTCACCAACGACGGAAAAACCATCCAACATAACCTCAAAAAAAATGGAGCCTCGTTCTGCTCCGGCGCTACCTACCTCATCCTCCTCCACACCATCAACCACCTCCAAAATTCCGGCCAACTCAACCTCCCCCCCAACACCCTCTCCCGCTACGCCAAATGTGGCGTTGACGATGGCGAAGAAATCTTCGGCCGCTGGAACTCCAACGGTCCCGGCACCGCCAAACTCTTTGCCGACCTAAAATGCGGAACCAACTTCACCTCATACCAACATGCTCAACCAGGCGACTTCATGAAAATGTGGTGGACTAAGGAAATCGGCAAAAAAGAACGTGGCCACCTCGTCGTCTACCTCTCCCAAACCCCCACCACCATCACCTACTGGTCCTCAAACCAACCAAACGGATACGGGACAAAAACAACCCACAAAGAGAAAATCAAACAGGTCCTTTTCTCACGCCTCACCAAACCCTCCGCCCTCGCCAACGGCTCCAACCTTCCAGCAAAAGACCCCTTCCTCGCCGACATGCTACATAAAGACTTCACTTGGCAACAAGTCGTCAAAAGCTGCAAAGTGAAATCCACCCCATGATCGACTGGCAAACTGTCCTCCAAAAACGAGAAACCGAAACCCATTTCACCGTCGAAGGACAAATCCCCGTTCAACGCCTCGAAAAATCGAACTACCAAATCGAAAAAATCATCCGCATCGGACAAGACTTAACTCGTGACGAAGCTTCCCAACTCCTTGGCTACCATTTCCACCGAGGCATCCTCGCCATCGCCCAAAAACCACCAAACCCACCCCTCTCTCTTCTCCAAACTCTCCAAGGCACACTCGTCATTCTTCCCGAAATCGCTGACCCCGGAAACCTCGGCACCATCATCCGCAACACCGCCGCCCTTGGCGGCACCTCCGTTCTCCTCCACAAAGGAGCCTCTCCCTATAACGCCAAAGCCGTCCGCGCTTCTGCTGGCAATCTCTTTGAGATCCCAATCCGACGAACCGACGACCTCCTTAAAGACCTACACTCACTTCAACACACCCATACCCTCATCGGAGCCGCCCTCAGTCCCGAATCCAAACCTCTCTCTCAACTCCCTCCCACCAAAAATCCTGCCCTTCTCCTCGGACCCGAAGACTTTGGTCTCACCCCTAAAATCAAGACTCTCTGCCATCACCTCACCCATATTCCCATGTCCCACCAAATCGACTCCCTCAACGTTGCCTCAGCTTCCGCCATCTTCCTCCACCACCTAGCGGAGATTTCCAACCGCCAAGCCAACTCCTAAAATTCCCCCGACTGAACCAGCCCCCCAAGTTCACAAACCAACAAACTCAAAACCAACATTGCCCTCATTTCGTCATCCGCTACTCTGCCTCAGATATGAAAAAACACCTGTTCGCTCTCGCTGCACTAGCAACACTTGCTCCAGCCAACCTCTCAGCACACTGCCAAGTTCCTTGCGGCATCTTCGACAACGACAATGTCCTCTCCAAAATGCATACCGATTTCGAAACCATCGAAAAAGCAGCCCTCAAAATCAACGAACTCTCAAAAGACGTCCCTGCCAATATCCACCAAATCACTCGCTGGATTAACGTCAAAGAATCCCACGCTCAGGATATCCAAGATACCATTTCTCAATACTTCCTCGCTCAGCGACTCAAACTAGCCGAAGCGGAGAAAAACAAAGAAACCTACCTCGCCAAACTCACCCTCTGCCACAAGGTCATCGTCGCTGCCATGAAGACCAAACAATCCACCGACCCAAAAGCAGTGAATACCCTTCACGACCTCCTGCACGACATGCAAAAACACTTCGGAACCAAAACCTCTGGTGAAAATAAAAAAACATCCCTCATCGGACCGAAGCCCAAAAACCCCATTGCCAAAGCATCAAATCAGCCCGGAATCGTCCTCAGCCCTTTCAAAGAAGGCACTCTCATCAGCGTCAGCGGAATGTCCCCTGGAGATATCGCCAAGGACCCTGTCACCGGGAAACTATTTATCGTTCCACAAGCGAAGTAATAGCCCATTCCCCCCTCGTGATCACTTATTCGACGCAATGAAAATCAACCAAACTCACATGCTCGGCTTCGCAACGTTGGGAATCATCACCGCTGTCGCGGGTCTTGCCGAGAATGACAGCACATATGAAGGAATTGGCTGGTTCATTTTCTCAATTGCCACCGCAGGGTATTTTCTACCCCCGTTGAAGTCCTTCATTAATACTCTCTTCTTCGCCACCAACAATCGGCATTCCAATGCAGACAGCAAACAAAAGCCGGAGAGCTCTTGAATTTTTGAGATGTAACGCCTATCTTCATATCTGATGAAATCATTAATTTTATTCTTCCTCGCTTCAATATTGCCACTTTCCGCTCAACTTGCAGAAGGAACATATCATCTCGAGATTTCTTTCACCCAACCAACTCATCACATCCACCGAATGAGTGGTTTGCTGAAAAAGAATCTTCAAAAGCCAGGAGAGTATATTTTTTCATCAAAGGATAGCGACCTCCCTCACCCCCTACTAATTGAGACCCCTAAAGAGTGGGGCTTTGGCGGCAAAATCACAAAGAAGACACTAAAGATGCAAATGGCCGGCTACGTAACCAATGACGATGGCTCAGTTCGTTCCATGGGGCTCGAGGTAACAGGTCAGATTTCTAGAGAAGAAGAGCAAACTGCAACCGGTAATTTTCAACTCAATGTCGATGAACCTAATAACGCGACCAAAACCATGGTCGGAAAATTTGTCCTTCTTTCCAGCAACCAGCTGAAAGCAAAAGAAGCGAAATCTAAAGCAGAACCATTGGCCCCGATGGCTGATGTGCCAGAAGGCCTCCACAAGCTCAATCTCAGCCAAACCCAAGCAGATCAACTCAACAAGTGGCAAAAAAGTAAGGACGCAAACCCAGACCACCTTTCTTTGTTCCTGAGCACTATTTTGAGAGCCGATCAGAGAAATACCTGGGCGAAAATAGAGTCACCCCAATCGGGCGACCCCAACAAAAAATGAAAACCCTTCTTTCCTTCCTATCCACCCATTCTCGTCAACTATTCAGACAGCGCCATACAACGCAGCTGAATAGACTCCATTTGTCAGTCCATTTTCCCCGCCCTCTCGAAGGGTTTTAACTTTGTGGCGTGGTAGCTCAACAACTGTTGGATTAATAATTCTCCCCACCCAAAAGATTTCCATCTTGAATTGGGGCCTCCTGATTAA
>JAHDGN010000112.1 GCA_020627645.1 Akkermansiaceae bacterium | reverse complement strand
CACCTCTCCACCTCCCTCCTCAAAATCTTCAATCACAACCCGAGTCCCTCCCAAATTTTCCTCACAAATGATACCTAACCAAATCCGTCGTCCAGCGGTACGTCACCTCAACATCGTTCACCCAATCAGGATTCCTTGGATGCCGAAAAATGAACTCATCTCCCTCCAAATCAACCTCAGTCCGAATCTTTGAGAAAACCGACGGATCCGTTCCTAAAAAATTCTCCAGCACATTGGACATTCCATCTCTATCCGGATCATCTCCAGGCTGCACCTCACCCCCCATCCCTGAAAATTCAGAAACCCAAGAATCAAAACTCGCACCAACGCGAGAACCAGCGCCAACCACAAACAACAAAAACACCAGAATCTTCAGCGGTAAAAGTAAAACCACCACTCCCGACCAATTGACCCGCTGCAAAATCCCCATCCCAACCCTTACACGCAACAAGAACTCTATTCCATCAAAGAATCTTCTTCCCCCTGATCATCAAGGACTTATCACACACAAAACCTTCACTTCTTCGATTTACAGCATCTAAAAACTCTATGAATCCAATCCACATTTGCGCAAAGAACGCCTCCAACCCTTATAAAATATAGAAAAATCACCCTATCGCTTAATCTTGCTTCTTTGAATTTCAACCTTTAACCTCTCCGCAATGGAAAGTTACGAAGTTTTCAAAGAGGCCTTTAAAAATTGCAGTCCCAAAGCAGTTGCTGCCGAACTCGGCGTCTCACTTTCCCTCGTATATAAGTGGGCCCAGGAACAATCCGAAAGCGGAAGCGGCTCGCGCAACCCTCTTGATCGTGTCCTCGAAATTATTCGTCTCACCGAAGAAGAAAGAATTATCGAGTGGTTATGCGAAAAATGTAACGGTTACTTCGTCCGCAACCCGCCAACATCCTGCGAACAAGGGTTTGAGGTTCTTCCAGCCACTAACGAAATCGTTTCTCAATTCTCTGGTCTTCTGGCCCAAATTTCCCAAGCCGCCCTCGACAGTTCTATCACCTTAGACGAAGCCGAAGACATCCGGGAACAATGGGATCGCCTCAAGTGCTTTGGCGAAGGATTCGTCCGTTGCTGTGAAGAAGGTGACTTCACAAAAATGGAAGTCGACAAAGAGGAAGGAAAAAAAGACGACCAACCCCGCAAAACCCTCTACTAACCCCTTCCCTCGATAACGAGGAACCAATGGTAATTTGGGCGACAACTCACGATTCTCATGAACTCATTGTCGCTCGGCCAGGCTGCACCAAAAGTCATCCTCGCCCTGATGATTCTCACCTCAATCGCCAAATCTGACGATTTCAGAAAAGCCCGAATTTCACTGACCCTCAAAGACTCCCCCCTTTCCAAATCCCTCAAAAAACTCTTTTCATCAGCTGAGCTTCAACAACATCAGCTCTCTTACCAATTTCGAAACACCACCACCGACGGGGAGCACCCGCCCCCTACACGGCAAGAAGCCAAGTCTCCAACCAACACCATGACGCTAACCGACGTCCCTCTGGATTGGGCCTTAAATCAAATACTAGATCAAGCTGAAGTCGACGGCCGCTGGGGCGGCACCACATTACACATTTGGCCAAAAGGTCCAACGATCGATCGCACAATCACACTCACTCCAAATATCCTAAAAGCCCTAAACATTAATATCGACTCAAAGGACTCTAAAGCCTCCCCCTCCTCTAAATTGGTCCAACAAATCAAAGACCGATTCAGCTTCTACGGGCTTGATATTTCCGATGGCACTCAGCCTTTCTTAGTTGGACGAGCTCTCTTGATTTCCATCCCCCCCATACAGGAAGAAATTTTGGATGCTCACCTGATCCTCTGGGAACTCGGACACCAAATCACCCCACCAACTACGACCTCCTCAACTAAAAAGAATAATGAAAAAGCTCGGAAATAAATAGCTACCCTCATCCCCTTTCAGCCCCCTTCCACTGTTCCAAAAACCTCCACAACCACGCCCCCTCAACCAAGAAAGATTCGTGTAGATTTGCGAGGATTAGCGGACACCAGTTCCCCATGCCAAGCCCCCTCAACAAAACCAATTCATCCATTTCTTTTTCCTTCAAACTTCAAGAATCAAAAATCAAGAATCGTAAATCCTCTCCCGCCCGCTATACCCCTCCGCGATGTCTGACCAAGTCCGCACTCGCTTCGCGCCTTCCCCAACTGGCTACCTTCACGTCGGCGGAGCCCGTACCGCACTCTTCAACTGGCTTTTCGCCAAACACCACAACGGCACCTTCGTCCTCCGAGTCGAAGACACCGACAAAGAACGCAACACTGAAGAAGCACGCGCTGCCATTTTCGACGGGCTCCAATGGCTCGGACTCGATTGGGAAGGCCCAGGTAACGAAGGCAATTGCGGCCCCTACTACCAATCCCAACGCGACGAAATCTACCTCGAATGGTTTGAGAAACTGGTCGCCGCGGATCGTGTCTACGAAGACGAAGGCGCCTGGAGATTTCGCTTCGAGCGCAAACCCATCACCATGAATGACCTCGTCTGCGGCGACGTCACCATCGACTACACAGATGAATCAAACACCCCAGATATGGTCATCCGGCGCTCTGACGGCTCGTTCGTCTTCCACTTCGTCAACGTCGTCGACGACCTCACCATGGGCATCACTCACGTCATCCGAGGTGAAGACCACCTCATGAATACCCCCAAGCACCTCCAACTCATCGAAGCCTTCGGTGCCACCCCACCCGCCTACGCCCACATCCCCCTCATCCTCAATGCTGACGGATCGAAAATGTCCAAGCGCGACGAAGGCGCCGCTCTTGGCGATTACCCCGCCAAAGGCTACACCTCACCCGCCGTTGTCAACTTCCTCGCCCTCCTCGGATGGTCACCAAAAGACGAATCCGAAATCTTCCCAACCAGTGAACTCATCGAAAAATTCTCCCTCGACGCCGTTAATCGTGCTCCCGCACGCTTCGACGCCGAAAAATGCCAGTGGGTCAACCAACAACACCTCCTTCAACTCTCACCCGATGACTTCGTCACAACCTGCAACCACCCCGAAGCCACACCCGAAATACTTCTCTCCATTCAAGAAAAAATCTCTCTCCTCAGTGAAGTAGATGATGCCGTCGCCTTCTATCTCAACCCCGAATACCCCTTCGAAGAATCCGCTCTCGAAAAGGTAAAGAACAACGAACTCGCCAAACCTCTCCTCACTTCTCTTGCTGAAAACTTCTCTGACCTCCCCGACTGGACCGAAGCCAAATCCAACATCAGCACTACCGCTAAAGACGCCGGAGCCAAACCCGGACAGCTGATGTTTCCCGTCCGCATTGCACTCTCAGGAAAATCAGGCGGCCCCGATCTCGGAGCCATCCTCGACATCCTCGGCCAGGAAGAATCAACCCGCCGAATCAATCGACTCATCCAACTTCTTCCATGAAAACATACACCCTATCCCAAATTGCCGAAATCAACCCTGACGGAGAGCACCCCGCTCGCTTTGCCGTCATCGGCAATCCCGTCTCACACTCCCTCTCCCCCCAACTCCACCAACCAGCTCTAAACACACTCAAACAACATGCCCGATACATCCGGGTCCAAATCGAACCCGGACAAGTTGCCGAAGGAATTCAACAACTCCACCAAGCCGGAATTCTCGGAATCAACGTCACCGTTCCCCACAAACTCGAAGCCCTAGAGTCCTGTCATCATGTTGACCCAAACGCACAACTCATGGGCGCCGTCAACACCATCGTCATCAATAACCACGGTGAAACCACCGGTTTTAACACCGACGGCCCCGGATTCACACGCGCCATTCTCGAAGAATTTTCCGTCGACCTAGGTGACCTCAAAATCATCATCATCGGTGCCGGAGGTGGTGCCGGCCGAGCCATCGCCACCCAATGCCTCCTCGAACACTCGCCCCAACTCATCCTCGCAAACCGAACTCTCGAAAAACTAAATCCCATCACCCAAACCCTCTCCCAAATCACTCCAAACGAAGAACTCGAAGGCCCCCGCGATCGACTCACCACCATTGCTCTCAATGACCCAGAGCTCGAAGAGGCCATCGCCGCCTCCGACCTCATCATCAACACCACCTCCGTCGGACTCCAACCCACCGACCCCGCTCCCTTCCCCACCCGCTGGATCGAACCCCATCACCTCGTCTACGACACCATCTACAACCCAGCCAAAACTCGACTCCTTCGAGATGCCGAATCCCAGGGCGCCCGAATCGCCAACGGCCTCTCCCTCCTCCTCCACCAAGGAGCGCTTTCCCTCGAATATTGGCTCAACTGTGAAGCCCCCATCAATACCATGCGCGAAGGTCTAAAATCAGCTCTTAACCCGGATATTTCATGAAGTAGTTTGAAATATTCGGGTTAACTCCCAGGAAGCGGACTAACCCATCCAGCATGTAAGAAATCGGTAATCTCAAAAATTTCCTGATTTCCCTCCGTCGACCCGAATCTCACCTCCAAGGTCACATCCTGATCCTTCAGCAACTTTTTGCCGTAGGTATTTCCATAGTTTAAAATCCTCTTCAACAAACGATCCCTCTCCTTCCCCTCCGGGGTATTCAGAGGCACATAAGCCAAAATAAATTCTTCAGACTCATCACCCGTCAGCGCGTACCCGGAATAGTCAATACGACCAAACTTCTGATCATAGACCCACTTCTTCTCCAACTTCGTTCTCACCATCGTCGACTTTCGAGACTGGGACTTCTTCAACTCACCAATACTCGCTTCGGACCACCCCATCGTCGCATCCCAATCAATCAATAACTTCCCTCCCTCATTCACAAAATAAACCGAATAAGGCTGCCCCTCCACATCCTTCCCATTCACCTTCACCACCCCAATCCCATTCTCCTCCTTCTCACCAGCCGGCTTCGCGATAAACGATTGCCAACTCCAATCCCAAATCGAATTCGTCAAACGCTCGACACCCCAGTCATCCAGTTTCACCGGAAAGTTCTTTCGAAAAGCAGACGAACGAATCAACTCGGAAATCTCCTCAACATCTTTTGCCCCGTTCACCTTTCCAATCATCTCTTTCGCCTCATCCAATACCTTCAACGAATTCTCACCCGCATCAAACCACGCCAATGGTCCCTGACTCATATCATCCGTCTCAACCTCACCCGCTCCACCCAAATCAATTTCCTCATCATCCACCACCTCTTCGTCACCAGAGAAAAGCGTCACCGCTGCCACCACCGCCACCACCGTCGTCACCAACCCAAGTAAAACAATCCACAACCAAGAACTCGACTTCCTTCGCGTCCCCCACACCTCATCCAATGGCTTCTCTTCCTTCTCCTTTAACCGCCTCAACTGCTCCGCCAAATCAACTGGACCATCATCCTGAGCCTCTCTCAACAACTGCTGCCCTTTTTCATTCATCTCACGAGCCCGACTCGAGGCCCCATCAGAAACCCGACGCTTCTTCCTCACCCTCCGACGACGAACCTCCATCCCAACCGGACGCTCCCCATTGTTGTGATCAAAATCTTGATTCTCACTCATAACTCTCAGCTCTCTTAATCTTCTTTACCCAAATAATAATTTCGAACCCGTTTCCCAAACCACTCAACACCCTCAATCCCTCTCAAAGACAAATCCCACTCACCTAGCCGATCTTCCCTCCACTCCAGATCCGCAACCACCCGCATAAAACCATCTGGATCTAGCTGTTTTCCCAAAATCGATCCCACCTCCGATTTCCCTTGCTCGAATCTCTCCCACAACTCCAAGAACTTCTGCCCCACATCACTATTGATCGGCACAACCACCACCGGAGACTCCGTCTCCAAATACAATTCATCCTCTTCCCAAAAACGAGGCGCTTGATAAAAAACCAAATAAATACTCTTCCCCCGAGTCTGGCTCACCACATTCACAAGCTGCTTTCTCACGAAGACCCGAAACTTCCCACGTCGATCTCCCAACCTCGCCTTAAACTTCCCCCACCCCTCCGTCGAATACCTCGCGAAATTTTCCCAATCGAGTTTCCAACTCTTTCCATCCCAAAAATGAAGAGCCCCCACTTTCTTCTGATCCTGATCCTCCCAAACACTCTCAATCCCAAATCGCTCCTTGCCCGTCTCATCCCGTCCAAAGAACAAAACATTACTTTCTCTAAGAACAATTGGCATCGACATCTTCCGGAATGAATCACGAGACAAATGATCAGAATACTCGAAGGCCAACTCACCCGAATAGTCAATGAACTGAGACCGCCCCTGGTCCGAAGATTCATTAAAAAAATCAACAAATGACTGTCGTACCTGAGGCATGAACTTCTTCAAAATCTTGCGCCCCTTGATCTCCTCCTCCGTCTCCTCAGAAGCCAAATCCCGATCACGATCTTTGGGCTCACCAATCTTCGATTTCGCATAAAAAGCGAAAGCCACCACAATCACCACCATCCAACCCAACACAAAATACAACAAGAATTTATTATTCTCCTTTTTGGTCCCTCTCCGAAACTTTCTTTCTCGAACCATCCCATCGGCCATCACCTGCACATCCTCATTCACCTTCCCCGATTCATCCTTCCTCTTCCTCCGAGACCTCTTTTCTCCCTCAGACTTCAAGGGAGCCACCGCTACCGGAGCCACTTTTCTCGACGTCAGATCCCTCACAATCCCCCCACTTGAGCCCACAGCCCCCTTCTTCGATTTAGGAATAGGACTCACTTTCCTCTCCTGGACTTTCCGCCCAGCAACCTTCTCCGCCTTTCCTTCAAATTGATAACCACACTCGTCACAAACCAACCCCTCAGAATACCCAGTCTCACTCTTCACAACAGCGTTGCAAGAAGGACAAACGAAGATTCTTAAGGCACCACTCATACTTTCTAATCACCTGCGACTGTGCGCAACCCCACCCACCCCGTCAATCATCAGAACCCGAAAAAAATGCCCCCGTCGCTCGCTCCACAATCAATGCCGCCAAATGCTCCGTCGCCTGATCTAGCCTCTCCACCGCCCCTTTCAAAGCCGCTGTCTCCCTCTGTTCCACCGCTTCCACCACCTCATCCCGTGCCTTCACAATCTCCGACCGCTCCTCACCCGACAACAACTCCCCCGCCACTCCTAAAGCCTCATCAACCGCCGGGAGCAACTCATCAGCCTTCAACTTCGCCTCCTCAAAGACCCGAGCATTCATATCCTCAAAAGCAAATTCCACACTCTCGCTCACCATCTGCTCCACCTTCGCCTCCCCCACATCCACCGCTGCACTCCCAATCTCCACCACCACATCCTCACCCGTCGCCACATCCCGAGCCAACACCGATAAAATCCCATCCGCATCAATCCGAAACTCCACCCCCACCCGAGCCTGCCCACGCCGAGCCGACACAAAATCCACCTCAAAAACCCCCAACTCCCAATTATCAGCAGCCAACTCCCGCTCCCCCTGCAACACCCTCACCCGCATCGACCGCTGACCATCCGCCGCATTCGTGAACATCTCCCCCGCCTTACATGGAATCGTCGTATTCCTCGGAATCAACACATTCATCAACCCACCCATCGTCTCAATTCCCAAACTCAAAGGAGTCACATCCAACAAAACAACCTCCCTCACCGTCCCCGCCAAAATTCCAGCTTGAATGGCCGCCCCCCTCGCAATCGCCTCATCCGGATGCTGACTCAAATCCGGCTCCTTCCCAAACACCCTCTTCACCCTCTCCTTCACCACCGGAATTCGACTACTCCCCCCGACCATCACCACCGCCTGCAAATCCTCTACCTCCACTCCCGAATCCAACAATGCCCTCCGACACGCCCCCTCCATCCGATCCAGAAAACCACCCATCATCCCCTCAAAATCCTCGCGCCCAACCTCCACCTCACCCACAAAAGGCATCCGAAACACCGCCTCGTCTTCTTCCGACAGCACATGCTTCACCCTCCGTGCTTCACCCAACCACTTCACCCGATCCAACACCTCCAACTCACCCAAATCGACCCCCAATTTCTCCGCCACCCATCCCGCCAATGCTTCATCAAAATCATCCCCACCCAAATTCGTATCCCCCGCCGTCGCCACGACCTCAAACACCCCCTCCCGCATCTCCAAAATCGACACATCAAAGGTCCCCCCGCCCAAATCAAAAACTGCCACCCTCGCCTCCTCACCCAACCGCTCCAAACCATACGACAACGCCGCCGCCGTCGGCTCACTCAAAATCCTCACCACCTCCAACCCCGCCAACTCCCCAGCTCTCTTCGTCGCCGCCCTCTGACCATCATGAAAATACGCCGGAACCGTAATCACTGCCTTCACCACCTCCCCATCCAATCGCTCTTCGGCCATCATCTTCACCTCCTTTAAAATCTCTGCCGAAATCTCCTCTGGCAAAAACTCACCCGCTCCAACCTTCACCTTTCCCTCCACCGTCAAACGACCGTCCACCTCGTCAGACCTTCTTCCCATCAAACTCTTCACACTCGTCACCACCTCATCCACTCCAGCCCGCCGCAACGCCCGCCTCCCCACCTCGACTTCCCCATCCCTCCCAAACCAGACCGCACTTGGAACCAACCTCTCACCTTCCTCGTCCGCCAACAAAATTGGAAAACCAGACTCTACCACCCCAACCGCCGACTGCGTCGTCCCCAGATCAATTCCCACAATCACATCACTCATCCCCGCCACCTAACCCTAATCCACAAAACAATCAACCCCCTGACTAAGGTTTCCCCCTCAACCAGGAACTCACAAATTATCACCTCTCACTCTCAACTCGACCAAAGGCCACCTATCCCCTCAACCAAGCCCCTCTACCACGCTCTTCAACCAAGCCCCTCTACCAAAGTTCTGTGTCATTCTGTGCCTTCTGCGGTTCCAAGCCCCTCAACCAAGCAGGATTAGTTAGATTAGTGAAGATTAGCGGTTTCCTGTTTCTCAACCAAGCCAATCAAAAATCTCAAATCGTTAACCTAAAATCTCTTCAACCAAGAACTCACAACTCACCAGTCACAACTCACAACTCGGCCGCAGGCCGAAGGCCGCCATCATCCCAGCAAAATTCCAAACAGTTTCCCCGTTCCCTCTCTCAACTGTCCTTGCCACTTTTCCAAAAACGATAATCCCCTACCCACCTCTGCCATCTCCGCCACACACTCCCCCCACCCCCTATCATCAAATTCTGCAAACCTCTCCACCAACGTTCCCTCCACCCT
>JAHDGN010000562.1 GCA_020627645.1 Akkermansiaceae bacterium | reverse complement strand
CAACGCAAAAAGCCGATACCCGAACACTCAAGTCGTCACCACAAAAATCACCACTGCCGTAACTAAAATCTTCACCACATCAAACCAACTCAGCTTCAAAACATCGAAAACCTCTTTTAAAACCTTCAAAAGCTCGTTTTTGTCCATTGCCACAGCCCCACTCTGACCCCATCTTCTAGATGATGCAAGCAACCCGAACCCTCCTCTCATCTCTTACCGCTGCCATCCTCCTCTCGTCCTGTGCCGCGGACCCCACCACCAACACCATCCAAAACTCCCCAACCACCGCCCGACCCACCACCTCACTCAACCTCACCTCCTCTCAAAAATCCGCCATCGGCAAAAAAATCTGGCAAAACGAATCCGGCGGAAAAATCACCGGCCTCACCCACTGGAACAAAGGCGAAGAATTCCCCTCCATGGGCATCGGCCACTTCATCTGGTACCCCAAAAACTACAACGGCCCCTACACCGAATCCTGGCCCCAATTCGTCCGCTTTGCCCTCCAGCGAGGCCACAACGTCCCCTCCATCGGTCGCCTCGCCGACTGCCCATGGTCCAACAAAACCTCCTTCCAACGTGACTTCAACAAACCACAACTCACCTCCCTCCGCACCTGGCTCTCCAAAAACATCACCCTCCAAACCGAATTCATCGCCTACAAATCCCGAGCCGCCCTCCCTAAAATCCTCCAAGCCGCCCCTGCCGCTGACCGCGCCCGAATCCAATCCAACTACAACAAAGTCGCCACCACCTCCAATGGCGTCTATGCCCTCGTCGACTACGTCAACTTCAAGGGTGACGGCACCAACCCCAAAGAACGCTACGCCAACCAAGGCTGGGGGCTCATGTGGGTCCTCAAAGAAATGCGAACCGTCCCCTCGGGCCAACCTGCTGCTCGCGAATTCGCCGCCGCCGCCAAACGCTGCCTCGACCGCCGCATCAAAAACTCAGTCAAATCTCGAGGCGAAACCCGCTGGCGTGCCGGCTGGCACAACCGCTGCGACACCTACACCCGCCCCCTTTAGGGAAATACTAAACTGGGAAATCCTAAACTCGAATTCCCTAAATCCTAATCCCTCTGGGTAAATCCTAAACTCGAATTCCCTAAATCCTAATCCCCCTAGGTAAATCCTAAACTCGAAACTTCCTAAAATCCTAAACAAACACCCTCAACAACCAAGAAACTCACCAGTCACAACTTAACACTCTCAACTCGGCCAAAGGCCGCCCCTCCACAACCACGCTCCACAACCAAGAACTCACCAGTCATCACTTTCCACTCTCAACTCGGCCGAAGGCCGCCCCCCAACCAAGCCAAATCTAAAATCAACCGCGCTTTTCCTTCCTCGGAGCGGCAGCTCCCCTAAAAGCTAAATGCTCAAAGCTAAAAGCCATCGCCGAACACCCACAGCTCCGTCACTTACAACTCCCTCACCCAAAAAATTCCCCATTCAAAACTTACCGTCCAAAATCTGCCG
>JAHDGN010000111.1 GCA_020627645.1 Akkermansiaceae bacterium | reverse complement strand
AACAGTCGTTGTCTGGAAGAAAGTCGAAATAACTGGCCCCATTCCAGTCAGATACATGTGGTGAGCCCAAACAATGAACGAGAGGAAGCCCAAAACGACCACCGCCCACACCATCGGCTTGTAGCCCCACAGTGGCTTCCGGGTGTTTGCTGGAATAATTTCCGCGACACA
The DNA here is from genome assembly GCA_020627645.1 of Akkermansiaceae bacterium. Lineage (GTDB taxonomy): Bacteria > Verrucomicrobiota > Verrucomicrobiia > Verrucomicrobiales > Akkermansiaceae > SW10. Next base: position 9,034 of record JAHDGN010000111.1, on the reverse strand, counting down.
AGCAATCGCAGGAAGCAACAAGACATAAACCTCAGGGTGGCCCAAGAACCAGAACAAGTGCTGATAAAGTAATGGACTTCCTGAACCCGAAATATCAAGTGCTGCGGATTCTGCCTCAGAATACAAACCGGTCGGCATGAAGAAACTCGAACCAACCATCCGGTCCATCAACTGCATAATCCCCGCCGCTTCGAGAGGAGGGAAAGCCAACAAGAGAAGGAAACCGGTCACCAACATCGCCCAAACGAAAAACGGAAGACGCATCCAAGTGAGCCCTTTCGCCCGAAGCTGAATAATGGTGGTAATGAAATTCACCGAACCCAAGAGAGATGAGGTAATGAGCAGGACCAAGCCAATCAACCACTGCGTCTGCCCAGCCAACAGCTGGTTCACAATCTGTTTATCGGCATAACCTGCTAACGGGGAATAGTTCGTCCAGCCCGACTTGGCGGCTCCTGACTCCATGAAGAAGCTCATGCACATGACCAATCCACCAGCTAAGTAGATCCAGAAACTCATCATGTTCAATTTTGGGAAAGCCATGTCAGGAGCTCCAATCTGGAGCGGAGTCACATAGTTACCAAAAGCGGCAAAGCCCAGAGGCACCACGCCAAGGAAAACCATGATCGTTCCATGCATCGCACCGAACATATTATAGGTCTCCCCTGTCACCCGTCCGTCGTCCAACCAACGAGCTTTCCAACCATCGGTAAAGATCCAACTAATATAACCCGGCAACGGCTCATCCGGATACGCGATGCTCCAACGCATCACGATCATCAAAAAGAACCCAAACAAAAGGAACAAACCAGCGGCGATTCCATACTGGATGCCGATCGTCTTATGATCGGTGGAAAATAAATACTTCTGCCACCAGGATTGATGGTGATGATGATCGTCGTGATGGTCGGCTTCCGCGCTCATGTCAGCTAGTGATAGGGTTGGCGTAATTCAGGTGAAAATCTCTGCGGCTATTCTTCCTCGGTCCAAACCTCACCTGTGAAGGGGTGAACCATCTCTTCTTCATTGATTCCTTCTCCAGGAAGCATCTTGTCGTGATTTGCCATCAATTCAGCCGCAGTGGTCTGAGCCCCTCCGCGGTCTTTTGAAATTTTCAAACCAGCCTCGGCCATTTCTTTAGTCACCACCGAAGCATCATTTCCCCAACTCTTCCGAATGTAGGTCATCAGAGCTGCCATGGTATCAGCATCGAACCCAGCACCCAACGCCGCCATGTTGTCGTTATACTCCTTCCCAGCAACTGTGATTGGTCCCTTTACCCCATTATGAATGATCATCAATAACCTCTCGGTGTTACCAGTCACCCACTCCGATCCAGCGAGAGGTGGGATCCCGCTACCGCCCTGCCCTTCCGATTGGTGACATGCGATACACTTACCGTAGGCCAACTGACCCTTGGATTTGATAAAAGACAACCGTGTCACTGGCTTTACTTCCTCCGGCTCATCGACACCTGAGGCCCCGCGAACATAGCCATCCTTGCTCAATTGATCGTAGTTCATGAATCCCCCCGCTTTGCCCATCACAAAGCCAGCAACCACAATCACAAAACCTGCAATCAAAAAGACAATCAACGAAACCGACTCCATCCCATTCTCACGAAGAGCCTTCTCACGATCAGCCGCGGCACTCGAATCTACCACACCAGCATGGACCTCCGAAACGTTGATCGTTTCGTCCAAATCAGGCTTCAAATCTTTTGTCGTTGTCTCGGCCATGACTCTATTTCTTCTCAGCGGTTTGCTCCCGATCGCGTCGATAATCCATTTGCGCCGGAATCGGGTTTCTCAACGCATCTTTCTTCAAGGAAACCAAGTAACTCACCAACGCCTCAGCCTTATCGGTCGGAATAATCGCCTCATTTTCCTCAGTTGCAACCGGAAGTCCTTTACCCCGGCCTTGGGACACTGAAACCTTCTTAAATAAGCCAACCTTAGAAGGACACTTTGACTTGTCAGGCAACGATTGATCTCCTTTTCGATAACCAAAAGTTTCCCTCGGATTGTAAAGATGCTTATAAAGCCACTCTTCAGGAGTGGTCCCCGTTCCCTTAAGATGGTGCTCCAATCTCAACCCAAGATTGGCAAGATCGGGTCCATTTCTGGTCAACCCCACCTTGGCAACTTCTTCACCCTCGAAATCAAAAACCAGAGTTTCTCTCCTCCCATCAACTCCACCCGTTGCAGCCTTCTTCAATCCCGCCCACTCGTCGCGATGAACGTCACTGCCAATGTAAGTCGGACGAATCACCTGAGTGTGACAGTGGTAGCATCCCTCCTGCCCGTAGACCTGTGATCCCTCAACGATGCGGCCATCACGCTTAGAAACATAATACCCAGCTTCCTCATCCTCTGGATCCATCAAGATCGGCTCAGCCGAACGCATACTCGCAAATGGCAAGACCACTGCGACCAACCACGGGAATCCGAAGGAGATCAATAGACCAATCAGAAAAGCTTTGAATTTCATGAAAACAACAAGCTGGAATTAATGAGTAGCCGATACAGAACCGAGATTATCAATCTCCCCATCAGGCCCATGAGGAGACTCCGCATGATGCCCCTTCAGGAGCGTCGGATGCGATGAACGACGACCCAAGCGAGCCCACATCAACAACAAGTGAAAACAGAAGAACAAGTTCGCAAACAACAAACACCCCCACGCAATCGTCACCCCCCACCCTAGCTGCGAAGCCCGGTCAGCCATCGTCATAAACGGTTGAGTCAAATCATCCATTCCATACCCCTGACTCAATCCCCCCATCACCGCACAGATGACAATCGAAGCAACCCCATACAAAGAAAGAAAGAAATGCCAATTGATGAAACGCCGTGACAACCACTCGCGTCGGGTCACCCGAGGCACGATGAAGTAAATCGCCCCAAATGCACAAAGTGAGAACACCCCGTATACCAACAAAATATTCAGTCCGTATCCCGCATAACTAAACTGGAAAGCATTGAAGGCAAATCCATGCAAAAGAAGCGAGAGCGCACCAAACAGGACAAAGAGAACAATACCAGCGAGCGTGAAGCGAAGCGAAGGGCTCTCAACAACCACGTCGGTGTGCCCTGACACCGTCTTCAAAATATTCAAACCCACCGCAATCGCTGGAATCAAAATCAAAACCATCGCAGCCGCCCCAACATAAGGAAGGAAAACTGGAATCGGAGCCCCATTCAATTTCTGCATCCCTGCCCAAGGCCCAACAACCGCAAACGCCCAGAAGCCAAACAAGGCCAGGTTGTAGCTGTAAACCGGACGACCAGTGACCTTAGGCGCAAGATAGTAAGCACTGGCCAAACCAATCGGCAAAAGGAAGAGCAACATCACTCCACTCTCAAACCAATACGCCACCCCAGCTGCCATGAGAGGGTTGTCATTGAAGGAGAAAACAAACACCAAAGCACTGACCAACAACCAAGGAAACCAGAGAAGACTCGCCAATAAATACCACTGACTCACGTAGACATGACCCGCATCACGAACCTGAAACTGAACCAAGGACCAAATCGTGATCGCGAGGTAGCAGAAGAGCAGACAAATCCAAATCTGCGGCGGAAACTCCATCAATGGAACCCCAGAACCCCACCCAAAAAGAATGAGAGCAACCCCGACCATCACAAAGAAGTTCCATAGGTGCCCAGCCAAAAGAATCACCCCAGCCGATTTGCACTCCTTACGAGTCAATCTTGCCATCAACCAGATCAAAATTCCAAAACCAGCTTGCATCCCCCACCCATAAAGCAACGCCGACATATGCGCCGCGTCGACCTTCCCTGCATCCAACCAAGGGAAGCAGGCAAGAAAATCAGGGCTATGTTTCTTAGCCGAAGCCACAAAACCCAATACAATCCCTACCGCTAACCACAAAGCTCCGCTCGTGAAGAAAAACATCACCGGATGACGGAGCGACCGATCGATCGAAGCCCTTAAGGCGGCATCGCTAAGTTCAGATGTGTGTTGGTTCTCTGACATTTGAAATCTCTAGTTAGTCTATTCAGCAGCCTCCCCTGCGTTCTCCCCCTCAGAAGCACTCCCGTAACTCGCTGCCTTCTCCTTGATCACGTCCGCAAGCGCCTTACGGTTAAGCGCCGCTTCCTGCTCAGAATCAATTTTCTTCGAAACTGCGGCTCTCTCCGTAGCAAGAGCATCCTCTGCAGTCTTGACCCGACCCGATATCAACGGGCGAACAATCAAACTCCCAATCGCAAAGGTCACGACCAAAAGAATCGCTACCCAAAAGGCTTTGAAACGCTGAAGCGGATTATCTCGATTCGGATCCATAGTCGTTTTTAGTTATGAAGGTTAGCTGATTCCAAAATCCGTGGGTCACGATTCGGATACAACGAAGCGGATGTCAGATGACGAAGGTAGATGAAAACAAAACCACAAGCCACAATCGCAAAGGCCAACAAGTCGAGGAGCCAAGCCCCACTGATCCAGAGCTGCGGCTGATGATCGGTGACCAATCCAACGGAAGGTCCCCTCTCTGGAATGATCATGTGATAGACATCTAAGAAATGCATCACGAGGATGTAGATGCAGAAGATCGTCATGAACTTCGTGTTCTTCTTCACATCCGCTCTCAGCAAAGCCAAGAAGGGCAAACCGAAGTGAAGGAAAACAAGAGCTAAACTCAATAAGTTCCAGTTCTCCGTGTTACGCAGAAGGAAGTATCGAGTCTCCTCCGTGATATTCGCATACCAGATTAAGAAGAACTGAGAGAACGAGACGTAGGCCCAGAAAACCGTGAAAGCGAAACAGAACTTACCCATGATGTGATAATGTTCCTGAGTCACCACATTCTCCAAATGACCCATCTTCCTCAGGATGATCGCCGTCAAAATCAACACCGCCATCGAACTGAGAGCCGAACCAGCAAAGACATAAACCCCAAACATCGTGGAGAACCACGAGTAGTCCAGAGCCATCACCCAATCAAAGGCCATGAAGGTCAAGGTCACCCCCACTGCAATCATCGCAAATGACGATAGTCCACGTGCCGCAAACAAATTTTTCGTTCCTGGATTCGGGTCGGTGTCCTGTTTAATTGATAAATTACGAATCTTCCAGATGAAGAAACCAAGAACCGGGAAGAACAAGGCAGCCCTCAGATACCACATCTTATCGTTCAGATAAAAAGTCTTCGCCGCTAACAAATGATCATGGGTATCCGCACTGCGGAAAAGCGCATCAGAAGCACTCAAGTTGGGATGCGCTTTTACTGCATTCCGATAATCATCCAACCACTCCCACAAATACTGCTGCACGTTCGGAAACATGAACGGGATGCAGAACAGAATCATGAACGGGAAGACGAAGCCCAGGTTTTCCTTCAGACGCCTGACCGAAGTCCCCCAGCCAGCATTCGAAAGGTTATGGAGGAAAGTCCAAAAACAACCACCAAGCGAAATGGTCAGGAAAAAGAAAACCGCAAACAACCACGCAAAAGCGAAACTTCCGTGAAATTTACTACTTCCCAAGTCTCCGCCAAAAGCTCCCTTCACCCCAAAAACGAGATACAACACCCCCACGACCAAACCGACTCCACCGACTAAACCGGTAATAGTCTTCAAGCCAGAAAGCTTGCCGAAAGTCAGATGATCACCGTCTATCGCGATGTCCTTCGATGTTACGAAATGTCCCATGTTAGCGAGTCAGATGAAATTTGATTACTTTTTGGCCGATTCCTGCAAGGCCCTTACATACGCCACGATCGCCCATCGATCCTTGACTGGAAGGTTGTGCCCATAAGCACCCATGTTCCCTTTCCCTTTGTTGATCACGTGATAAAGATTGCCGTCCTTATAGTCTGGAAGTGCATAAGTATGAATGCTTGGAGGCTGAACGTTGACCTTCGCCAAGTGATAACCAACCTTCCCATTTCCATTGCCAGACTCACCGTGACAAATCGCACAGTGAACATTAAACATATCTTCCCCTCGCCCAACCAATCTCATGAAATCCCGGTCACTCTTTAAATTGAGCTCTTCGGGCAACCCACTTCCAAACTCAGTCCCTTCGCGACCCGTGTAGTAGTAACCATCGCGACCCTCTCCGAACTCAAGAGAGAACAAGCCCTCATCAGCGTTCCGAGGAACTGTTCCAACAACCGGCTTCCGAGCCCCCATCCCGTCAGCAAAGAATCCCGACGCTTTCTGCCCCTTCAACTTATCTTGGTGGTCCATATCAGGGAACACCTCAAATGGAGGCTTCGAAAACTTGTCACCCCGAAATCCGCCAACCGAGACGACCAGCAAACAAGCAGCAAAGAGAGAGATAAAGAAATACTTCATAGTCTACTCGGAATCATCCTCTACAAGTTCAATGTTCTCCCCACCAATCTCCGCCAACAAAGCCTTAGTCCCCTCAGCCGAGAACTTGGCGTCCCTCGCCTCAATCGCGATAAAGAAACCATCATCGGTGACCCGCTCAAATTGCTTGCTCGCAAACAAGGGGTGATTCCACCTCGGCAATCCCATCAAACCCAACAACCCAAACAAAACCGTAAATCCTGAGAACAAAATCGTAAGCTCGAACATCACCGGGAAGAAAGCCGGCACGGTGAAAATATTCGCCGGCTTGCCCTGAACCACCGTAGCATAGAGCCCTACCTGCGTCGTGTAGGCCAAAGCGATCGCGGTCAAGAAACCAGTCACCCCGCCCACGAAGACAAAGTATGGGAGAATCGAACTCCGAATTCCCATCGCGTTATCCAACCCGTGGATCGGATAAGGTGAATAACAATCCCACTTCTTAAATCCAGCATCTCTCACCTTCTCCGCCGCTTTGTAGAGCTGCGAAGCGTTTTTAAACTCGGCTAAATAACCGTAGACTCTGCGAACCTTGTGACTCATGCCTTTTCAGTAGTTAAGGGTTCCTGATACTCCACCCCAGCTTCGCGAGCCGCCCCCTTCGGATTCTTATGAATTTCGTATTGATAAGCCTCGATCAACTCCACCCCATCATCCGGGTGAGCCTTCTTGTCATCATCATGCGCATCGCTCTCCTTCAAGGTCCACTTCACCTCCGCGATATTGATACAAGGTAGGAACCTCAGGAATAAGAGGAACAACATCAAGAACATCCCTATCGTGCCCACAAAGGTGATCACGTCCACCGCACTTGGACTGTAAGTTTTCCAGTCACCCGGGAACCACATCCGCGCCAAGGTCGTCACAATGATCACAAATCGCTCAAACCACATTCCAATGTTCACACACATCGCAACCGCCATGACCACCCAAAGATTTTCCCGCATCTTACGGAACCAGAAGATCTGAGGCGAAATCACGTTCAGTCCCATCATCGCGTAATACGCCCACCAATAAGGACCATCAATCCTCAAAAGGAAGGCCGCTTTTTCATACTTCGCGCCCGAGTAGAACGCGATGAAAAGCTCCATCAGATACGCATAACCGACAATCGTTCCAGTCAACAAAATGATCTTCGCCATGTTGTCGATGTGCTTCATCGTGATCATGTCGTGCAATCCGTAGATCGCACGAGCCGGAATCATAATGGTCAACACCATCGCAAATCCGCCAAAAATCGCTCCCGCCACGAAATAAGGTGGGAAAATGGTGGTATGCCACCCAGGCACAACCGAAGTCGCAAAGTCAAAGGAAACGACCGAGTGCACCGACAGAACCAATGGAGTCGAAAGTGCCGCCAAGAGCAAATAAGCCATCTCGTAGTGACTCCAGTGACGGTTTCCTCCGCGCCAACCGAGAGAGAAAATCCCATACATCAACTTCCGGAAACCTGGCTTACACCGATCCCGAATCGTCGCCAAATCAGGAACCATTCCCAAGAACCAAAAGATCAAGGAGACCGTAAAGTAGGTCGAAACCGCAAAGACATCCCAGAGCAAAGGAGACTTAAAGTTCTGCCAGATCGCATTGGCATTCGGAATTGGTGCCAAGAACCAAGCCATCCAGACCCGTCCAACGTGAAACGCTGGGAAAATCCCCGCACACATCACCGCGAAAATCGTCATCGCTTCCGCAGCCCGGTTAATCGATGTCCGCCAGTTCTGCCTCGTCAGGAACAAAATTGCCGAAATCAATGTTCCCGCGTGACCGATACCAATCCAGAAAACAAAGTTCACGATCGGCCACCCCCACATCACTCGGTTGGTATTCCCCCAAACCCCGACACCAGTCGAAACCAAATAGGTTAGACCGCCAACCACACCAACTAAGGCAATGATCGCACTGGGAATGAAAAGGATCCACCAAAGGAAAGGCTGACCGCCCTCGATCACCCCGCAAATCCGGTCGGTGATCCACTTATAGGAACGCTTATTGAGAATCAACTCCTCACGCTGGAGGACGGGAATCTTTACCCCGCTCGCGTTGTTCTCGGACTGTTGGGTCGCTTCAGACATGATTCAGTCGCTGGAAAAAATTCTCGTGATTAGTGAATATTGATCGTTGCCTGCCCCAAATACGGCGCATCCGGCATCAGATTGTTCGGATTCTTGACACGCGCGAGATAACTCGTTCTCGGCAATGCCCCAATATATGAAAGAAGGTCGTAATTCCTCGGGCTCCCTTTGATGCCTTCGTATGGCTTCTCAGTCAGGTATTCCATGATCGTCTTGACCGACTGAAGTTGGTTCCCCTTCGCTCTTACCACTCTTGACTCCTCATCCAAAAGGTTACCAAAGGAAATCGCTCCCATGGAACAAGCATCCTGACAAGCCACCGTCACTGATCCCTCAGCAACTCTCAAATCCTTGGCGCGATCGATCTTAACTTCAGTCGATTTCACCCCAGCGGCATACTTCTCAGACTTGAGCTTCTGCTTCTGCTTGATCTTTGCCCCCTCAAGACGCTGCACACAATAAGTACACTTCTCCATCACTCCACGCATCCGAACCGAAACATTCGGATTACGCTGCAAATGCGGAGCCTCGCCCACTTGCTTCTCACCCAAAGGCCCTTTATAACCCCTTAATCAATGGATTACGTTTGTTGTAATCAAAGAAATTGAAACGACGAGCTTT
>JAHDGN010000561.1 GCA_020627645.1 Akkermansiaceae bacterium | reverse complement strand
AAGACTCACGCTTGCCGCCGATCGGTCCCGGCCTCCTCTTTTCCCAAACTTGATCGCCCTGCCTCAGAAAGGTGAAATTTTTGGGTGGAGGTTGGGTGTATTGGTTCTTTAATAGGGATTGATCGATATGAGTGCTGCGACAGACGGGAAAAAAGCCACTAGGCCGGGGAATTATTTTATTTCGAATTATCCACCGTTTTCGTTTTGGTCGGAGGACGAGAATAAGCGAGTGGAGGAAATTTATGAGAATGGGCCCAAGGAGGGGGTTCCTTTGGGGCTTTATCACCATATTCCTTTTTGTCGGAAGAGGTGTCATTTTTGTTATTTTCGGGTGTATACGGATAAGAACGCCTCTGAGATTCGGCAGTATTTGGATGGGACTTTGAGGGAGTTGGAGATGATGTCGCAGAAGCCATTGATTGCGGGAAGGAAGCCCCAGTTTGTGTATTTTGGAGGTGGGACGCCGTCGTATTTATCGGCGAAGCAGTTGGTTGAGCTGACTGACCAAATGAAGGGGTATTTGTCGTGGGATGAGGCGGAGGAGGTGGCCTTTGAGTGTGAGCCTGGGACCTTGAATGAGGGGAAGTTGGCCGCGATTAAAGAGATTGGGGTGACTCGGTTGAGTTTGGGGATTGAGAACTTTGACGATCGTATCTTGGAGATCAATGGTCGTGCTCATCGTTCGAAAGAAGTGGGAAGGGCGTATGAGCGGGCGAGAGCGGAGGGATTTGAGCAGATTAACATCGATTTGATTGCGGGGATGGTGGAGGAGACGGATGAGAATTGGAGGAGGAATATTGAGAGGACGATCGAGTTGGAGCCGGATAGTGTGACGATTTATCAGATGGAGATTCCTTATAATACGACGATTTATCGTGAGATGAAGGATGCGGGCAAGTTAGTGGCTCCGGTGGCGGATTGGGAAACGAAGCGGAGGTGGGTGAAGGAGGCGTTTGCGGCCTTGGAAGAGGCGGGGTATTCGGTGGGGTCTGGTTATACGGCGGTTCGGGACAAAGAGCGGACGAAGTTTGTGTATCGGGATTCGTTGTGGGGTGGGGCGGATTTGTTAGGTTTGGGAGTGGCTTCATTTTCTCATGCGGCGGGATTGCATTATCAGAACTTGACCGAAATTGATGATTATTTGGCGGCGATTGAGAGTGGTCGGTTGCCGACGAAGAGAAGTTTTCAGACGACGGAGGAGGAGAGGATGATTCGGGAGTTTATTTTGCGGATGAAATTGGGTCGGGTGGATGCTGGGATTTTTACGGAGAAGTATGGGGTAGATGTGCTTGGTCGGTGGGAGAAAGAATTGGAGGGCTTGTCGGAGGAGGGTTTATTGAATGTGGTGGGGGGAGAGATTGTTTTGGAGCGAGATGGATTGTTGTGTGTGGACAATATTTTGCATGACTTCTTTCTTTCTGAGCACAAGACGGACCAGTTGGTGTGATGGGTGAGCGAGATGAGATTGGGGATTTGTGGGGGGGG
>JAHDGN010000110.1 GCA_020627645.1 Akkermansiaceae bacterium | reverse complement strand
AACTAGGAGACCTCCCCGAGCCCAAACCTACCCACAGATTCTGCTGAAGATCCATAAAGATCATCCCGCCGTTTTGAAACTAGAAGTGGTGTGACTACTCAAGCCTCCGAAGCTATCATCGCCTCTCCGTGCCCAACAATTGAATCTCTCGCTCCGAACCAAGTGCTTGGTAAGCGACTCGCTTCGTGGCGGCGGTTTCCAACCGCCAAGCCACCCCAAAAAAAACCTCATCCAAGCCCCCTCAACCAAGCTCCGAGATGTTGGCCAGTATATTTCATAAAGCCGTTTGAATTCGCCTCAGATCATTGCATTTCAGTAGGCGGACGCCAATTTCGAGAAAAGGCTGAATACGCATTCAGCCTTTCCTCGAAATCAAGGACAACAACCTGAAGTTCAATGAGATGGTACAGAATCGAGGTGACCTCATGAAATATTCGGTCTAGAACATCACTAACCCTCGAAGTCAACGAACCACTATAGGTAGGATAAAAAATCAGCACCTCTAATGAGGTGCTGATCCGTTGAATGATTTCTAAGCTTAGACGGCAACCTTACTCATCATCGTCTTTAGGAGCTGCGCCCTTAGGTGGGTATTTTAAGAATTTTTCATACTTCTTCGGAAGTTTTTCCGCTCCACCGATGAACTTCTCCCAAAGACCAATGAGCCCGATCGCTTCCTTGATCAGCGACATGCCATTCGACTGATCATCATGATCCTCAGTCGAATACAACTTCATCGCAGTCTTGACATCTTCCTGATCCATCAGGATGCGGAGACAATTGAGGGCTGCATCTTTCGTCAACTCCTCCGATGCCGCAAAATCAGCAACGAGGACGTTATTGTAGGCAGTCAAAGCCTCAATTGGCTTACCGATCCCCTCAAGAGCCAAGGCATGAGCATAGGAAACCTGGGCCCTCATCGCTCCAGGCATTTTTCGCTTACGCCATTCATCTCGATTCAGAACAATATTCAAACCCTTCCAGTTCTTCTGCCGAACCGCATCCCAAACAACACTATTGATTTCATACTGAAGCTTGTGGTCTTCGTGAAGAAGACTGTCGGTCAAAAATTTACCCATCAAGAGATTGAGCTGCTCCCAATCCTTAAGCTTTCTTGCGCACTCCATTTGATAAAAAGCAGACAAGGCTCCCGGATTCCCTTTCATTCGGCGAATCTTGCGGAATGCCGTGGCTGCCTTCTCAAACTCCTTTGCGGCATCGGCATATTTTCTCCCCTTAAAAAGAGACATAGCCTCAGTAAGAACCGGCGGCTGAATGAAATAAACCGTACAATCGCTGAGCTTTTCACGATTAGTCACCGTCGCCTTCAACCTTTCTTTCCACTCAAAACGACGCTTATCGGCAGCTGTGATGTATCCTTTAAATCCCTGAACTCCTTTTCCTCGTTGCTTCGGTTTAACGATCAAAATTTGCGGGCTCGGGATCTTCTCAGCAGGGGCGAATTGAACCCCAAACGCTCCGATCAACATGAATGCCATTAACTTTTTCATTTTCTTATCCTCCTTAGTTTAATTTCCCTTACAAGCGGTCGATTACTTGTCTTTCTTCTCATCCGTCGTATCAGAATGCGCCCCAAACTCTTTGACGAGCTGGGTAACTTTCTCATAAAGCTCGTGCTCCTCCTCAGTCACCTTAGCATTCGTAATCGCTCTGGAGGTGTCCCTAAGATACTTTTTCCCACTGTCATAGGCCAACTGACGATCACTCACCCCAGCACTATTTTTCCCATTTCGACTCCACAATAGCTCCATCCAACGATGGACCGACGGGGCTGAGAATTTGATAGAACCTGCCAAACTCGGCAACAGGAAGTTTTGATAGGACACGATTGCGTCTTCAACCTTCCCGTTTTTGTCATGGGCCTGAGCCAACAAGTAACGACAATCCACATTCTTCTTTCGGAATCTCCGGTTGTTGATGTATTCGCGCGTCTTGGTAACCACCGCGTCATACTCACCAAGATTGAAGTGAATTTCGGCGGCTGTGAACAAGGCCTCAGCTTTTTCACTGCTGCTTTCGGACTCTTCTCCAACTTTCTTCAATAACCCAATCGCTTCCCTCTTCTGATCGCTTGATCCACCAAGAGCATATGATTTAGCCAGACCATTCATCGCGGGGAGGCGATACTCTAAGGCCTTCTTATCCTCCAAAGCTTTCTTAAAGTATGGCACAGCCTGCATTGGGCTCCTGGTTTTGTTGATAAACCGACCCACCTTCACCAAGATAAACGGGGTCATCTCCTCAGGTTTAAAGTCTGTTTGAAGCTCACCAAAGAGCGTCTTGATGTCCGCATTGGCACGGGCGATTTTTTGCTGATCCTTTTCCTTCTCAGCTTTCTTCAATTCATCTTCAAAGACCGAGATGATCGCAATTCGCAACAAAGCTCTTGTTGTCTTATCCCGAGAATCAATCCCAGGGAAATTATAGTAATGCTCCTTCAGCTCCTCTGCTGAGTTCTCAACAAGATAAGCCTCGGTGTAAGAACCAATCACCTCTTCCAAGTCTGGTGTATTCGGTTCGTTAGAAATATCGGCAATCACAACCTGCAGACGCTCGAGAGCTTCTTTACGCTTCCCGATCTCAGCCATCCCTGGGATCCCAGCAACAGCCACTTTTCCTTTAAACGGTGACTCGGGATACTCCTCCCAAAACTTGTTGTAATACTTGACCGACTCTTTGAGCTTCGGGTTTTTCTTCCCCTTTGCTGGCTCCTCCCCAAGAAGCGCCGTCAGGTAGAAAAGACACTCACCAGCCACCAAGTCGTTTTTCTTACGCTCCGCCAAATCAAGCGCCTTGATATAATATTCCTCTGCTTCAGCTGGCCTCTTTAAAGTCTGAAGAATATTCCCCTTAAGAGCGAAATTAGACTCCATCACAGAAACCCCAGGAAACTCCTCTTCCACCCGAGTCACCAGTTTCAATGCAGGCTCAGGCTCCTCTTCCGAATAATGGCAGTTTGCCCGGTCAAACAGAGCAAATGGGTAGTAAATATTTGACCGAGGCTCTGGGTACTTTTTGAGGAACTTATCAAGCAACCTCCCCGCTTCCTTGAATTCCTGGAGGCGAGAACGGTTCGCAGCCTGAAAATAGGTCGCAGCCTGCAATCGAGTCTTGTCAGCACTCTCACCACCATAGGTCTTAATATACTCATCCAACATTGGCTGAGCCTCGTAAAAAGCTCCAAGGTAATGCTTACTTCCACCAAGAACAAAGAGGCAAATATCATGCTGTTTCGATGGCTTACTCAATTTCGGCATCATGATCTCTGCAACCTCAACACATTTCTCATACTCGCTATTGAAGAACAAACTCGTGAGCATCATGCGACGAACCTCATCCACATATTTACTGTCCGGGAAGTCTCTCAAAAACAGCGAACCATATTTTTCAGTGATCAACACTTCCCCGATCACTGCAGAAGTTCTCACCAAATTAAACAAGTTGTCCTCTCTCATCTTCCGCACCTCGCGCTTACCATCCTTATCCACCGAGACAATCGCCGCATTCGGGAAGTAGAGCTCTAATTGCTCGTAGACCGCAAATGCACCACGAACATTCTCTTCCTCCTCATGAAGAACTGCTGTGTTCAAGTAGGCGTATATCTCGTTAACCTGTCCGTTCGCATTCACCTCTTCCAACGTAACCAAGTCAGCGTCCAAATCCGCCTTCTTCAAAATCATCGAACCATCCCGGATCGTCCGCTCATAATCACCCACCAAAAACTGACGCGCCTTAACGTCATCAATAATAGAAACCGTACTTGGAATCAAAGCATACAACTCAAACGTCGTTTTGAGCATCTCGGCATCCTTCGCATCCTGAGCAAGCTTCATCAGAAGCGGCGTAAATTGATGACTCTCAAAGGGCTCAAGCTTCACGTGCGAACGATTGCGAGAAATAAAACCAAGGAGATCTTTCTCTTTCTCCAATTCAATCGATTTTTCAACCAGAACATTGAAGACCGACATGATAGAGGTATTCGGGGTCTCCCACTTCACTTTGTTCTCGAGAGCCTTCTCCATGAACTCGTGCCCTTTATCTAACTGCCCCAACTTATAGTGATTAATCGCCATGTTGATGTGAAGAACACCGATATTATAGGTATCACGATTCTTATCCCGCTCCTGAAGGAACTTCTTATACATCTTGATGGACTGCTTCCACTCTTCTGAGCCCTTCGCCGCATGCCCCCACATCAGAAGGGCCTTCTTGTTGAAAAGATTCACGCTCGGTCTCTGACCTTCCTTAGGAGCACGATTCTTATATTTCTCGTAACAGATTTTAAACGAAGCAGCCGCCTCATCAAACTGGCGCAACTTCAATTCACAATATCCCTTCTGATACCAAAACCATCCGAACCGAGGACCAAAAATGGCCAACGCGCGACCATCAAACTTGCTCGTCGCAGTCGAAAGAAGGGTATGTGCTTCTTGCCACTTACTAGCCTTCATCGCCTTCGTAGCATCACTAGCATATTGATCGACCGTACGGCCAGTAAGAGGGGCACATAAGCCCAGAAGAATCATTAGAAGAACGCCGAGAGGGCGACGAAACAATGGGTTGGAGGTCATAGTCAGTGTGATAAGTTGTGGTTGGTATTAATGGTAAAAAAAGGCTGACAGACCATGGCGGCCCATCAGCCCTCCGCTTTAAATTAGAACGTAAGAGGCTAAGATTGTCTTAGAAGATAGTAGTCGCAATTGAGCTTCATTCATATTGCCCTGAATCCCGATACTTGATATAAAAAACTCGAGAGTTTTTCGACTAAAATAATGCTGAATCTCTACTCGGCGACCTCATCATCAGAGTATGCGGTGAAGGTGATGTTCTTAATATCTCGGCGAGCTAAGGCATTCAGCACATCAACAACTCGCTGCTGTTTAGCTTCCGGATCCACCTTAATCTGAACCATAGCCTTGTGACCTGCTGTATCAGCATGCCCCTTATACTGCACCAGATCCTCATCAAGGGTATTCAGATCTCTTCCTCCACCCGCCGGCTCCCGCTCGATGATGTCCCCCCCATCGCCTTTGTAGGAAATAGCACCGTCACCCTCAATCAAGATAAAGAGAGGAGCAAGTTCAGGCTGAACATCCGTCGGAGCGTTTGAGGGCAAAGTCTGGCTCAGTTCTTGCTCTTTCCGAACGATCTGAGTGGTCACCAAAAAGTAAATGAGGAGAAGGAAACAAACGTCAATCAATGAGGAAATATCCAAACCTGGTTCATCTTCCTCAGGTGGCTGCATTTTTTTGTGTCTTGCCATAGTTGTCTAGAATTAGATTTCTTGAGAAAATAAAGGCGGAGAGAGTTACCTAGACGATGGCGCAGGCTTGTTGTAGGCGCCGTGAGCCATCAATTGAATTCCTGCTTTACTTCCAGACTTCATCACCTTCTGACAAAGCTTGAAAGCCCCCTTGGCATCAGCCCGAATGTGAAGGACAGGCTCATGCCCCTCTGACTTCACCTTGTCTTTTTCTTTCTTCAAATACTCGAGCAGTTGATCGCCCTCTGCCAGCTTTTGACCACCCTCACTTGAGTAAGACCCATCGTTATGAATATTGATGACGATCTTGCCATCAAGTGTATCGGCCGCACCAGCATACTTCGCAACCGGAGGCTTCACAGTAGGATCAATCTTAATCGTTTTGGGATTGGAAACCACCAAGAAGAAGAGAAGAAGCAAGAAGACCATGTCAATCATTGGTGACATATCCATCTCCGCCGGCTCTCCAACCTCCCTACTCGCTTGCCTTAATCGATCACTTGCCATATCTCTTTTCTTAAATTTTGACTCCAGAATGACCTAGAGTGCGCTCCAAACACGGAGCGCACAATCATTCCATTCTCAACTTAAACGGCGATACCCTCAGGAATCTTAGCAAGATGCGCATCGGCATTCACTGTCTGAATCGAAGCGTTGATCAGATTTTCAGCCGTCCCATGACAATCAGCAACAAGTGCATTGAAACGATTCTTAAAGAAGAAATAAGCCAAAAGAGAGAGAATAGCCACAATCAGTCCCCACATCGTAGTCAAGAGAGCCACCGAAATATCACTCGCCAAATCCGAAGGATCCGCTCCTGAGTTTTCACCCAAAGTCGCAAAAGCTCCAATCATACCAAAAACAGTCCCGAAAAGACCAAGCATCGGCGCAGCCTGCGCAACCAGCGAGAGCAAGGTGATGAATGTCATCTGCTTCCGCGTCTCATTGATGGAGAAATCAGCAATCGCATCTTCAACATGATCCCTCCCAAGATCCTCAGGCCGAGTCGCATCGATATTTGGAAGAGAATATGCCATCATCCGCCCCAAATACGAAGGATGAGAAGCTGAAAGCTCAATCGCCGAACGAACACGACAATTTGCCATGTGATCAAAAAGCGCAGCTTTCAAATCGTCCGGTGCAAATTTCGCCTTGGTCAAATTCATAAAGTTGAAAACCACCAAACTAATGAGCGAGAGCAACCCGACCGCAACAATGAAGATCGTGAGCATCCCCCCATCTAAGAGGAAGCGGTCCAAAGCATTTTTCTTTTTAGCACCCTCCTGTGCGAGAACGGGGAGGATAGTAAGAAGGGTGACACTAGCCCCAGCAATCCATGTCTTAACGGAGCGATTCTTTTTGATGTGAAACATATTTCTTTAATTCTAGGTTTGGTGTGAACGGTCTCGCATTCTCAAAACCGAAAACGATCAGTAAAGGAACTTTTCAGTATTTTTGGGAAAAATTAAGCAAATTTAAGATGATTGATAATTAACTCTCCCTAAAAAAACTCGCTACTTCCTTGTAATAACGGGATTTTTACGATCGGGGAACAGGGTACGACAGATTTCACAGACCATTCCGTCACACCCCCTCGCCGAACAATACTCTCTGCCATAAAAGATAATCTGCAGATGCAACTTATTCCACGATTCCCTCGGAAATAACTTCTTTAAATCCATCTCAGTTTTAACAACACTCTTACCGTCAGTGAGTTTCCAACGCTGAGCCAGACGGTGTATATGTGTATCAACTGGAAAAGCTGGAACCCCAAAAGCCTGAGCCATCACGACCGAAGCCGTCTTATGCCCAACTCCCGGCAAAGCCTCCAAGGCCTCAAAATCCTCTGGAACTCGACCTCCATGCTTCTCCACAAGAATTTCCGATAACCCCCGAATCGCTTTCGCCTTCCTAGGAGCGAGACCACAGGGCCTCACAATCGCATCAATATCCTCAACTGTGAGCCTGAGCATGGCCTCAGCCGACTCAGCCAGATCAAATAGAGCCGGCGTAACAAGATTCACCCGTGCATCAGTGCACTGAGCCGACAAAAGAACCGCCACCAACAAAGTGAACTCATTCCGATGATCTAAAGGAACTGGAGTCTCGGGATACAACTCCTCCAACCTCTTCAACACATAGTCAGCTCGCTCTTTCTTTAACATCTCTCAGAAACACTCGCCCTCTCCAATACACCGGTTCCGACGAGACGTAAGACCAACTTATAACTTCCCTCCTGTTTTCGAACGAGCAGCGTAATACATCTTCCGAGTGTGGCGATACTTCGTTCTTCCCTTCAAAATTTTCAAAGTCTTCTCCCAAGAACCCCATTCAATCACGGTCAATTCAACCTTCCTTGTCCCCCAACGACGCATCGACCTTAAGGTTGGATGATAGATATCAACCGTGTTGGTTCCCACCAAAGCCGAACCGTAATCATCAACCACATAGGTATGAGGAAGCCCCTTGATCTTAAATTTGGTCCCCACCGGATACTTTGACCAATCAGCAGCCGCGCTCCGAATCTTCCCATACTTCAAAATAGTCCCCAAAGCATTCTTCTTCCATGGCGCCCCTTTCTCCATCTCCATATGAGAGTAGGCGGTCGTCCGCACGACTCGAGTCCTGACTTTATCGGGATAAGTTGGCATTCCATGCTTATCTTTTTTGTATCCAGCCGCTCGAGCCGCCACTTCAGGGTTCACCTTTGCCGGATGAAAGCCATTCGGGCTCTTGGCATTCTTAAAAGACCTAGGAACAACCGTTTTTTTGGAGTGAATCCCCTCCCCTTGATGCTTGGTTCCTACCGAATTCAAATTCCCACACCCCACAAAAACCAAGGTAAGCATAAAAAAAGACAAAAGTTTCATAACGAACGTTTCAGAGGCGAACTTTCTACGATCTCCCCAAAAAAACGCAATCCTGATTTCGATGAGAAAAAACCAAATAAAAACGGCAACCCGAAGGCTGCCGTTGCAAAAAAGCTGTCTATCCTACAGGGATCAATGAGTCCCAGAAGAAAGTTCATGAGGCCTATATCCTCCTTTTGATCTGAAATAGAGATAAAGAAGAACGTATGCAACAAGCATCACTAGAGGAAAAATAGCCATATTCGCCAAAGCTTTCTGAGCACTCCCTTTTTGCGCACCTTTCACTGCTTTCACGACATCCTCGTCTTGACCGTCAAGAACAGCATCCATTTTTTCACCCTTCAAACTCGGGTAATTGATTGTATTGTAATAGATACTCTTTTCTTCAAGAACATCTGATGCCACCTCCCCGTCAACAAGTAGCCCAGGGACTGATTTCGCCTCCTCGACTTTGGCTACTTCGGAAACAGCCTTTTTCTCCTTCAAGGCACCAATATAGGGAAATCCTAGGACACCTACAGCCAACATTCCGATACCAGCAATCGCATTCAGCGTGAGAGCACCTCCTTTCGGGGTCTGCTCAGAAACAATGCCCAGCATCGTTGGCCAGAAGAACGTTTTGCCAAGGGCATAAAGTGTAGCAGCAGCGAAGATCAAAAATACTCCTGAAGAAACTGAGAGCGCCAAAAGACCACAGATCGCAAGAACCGAGCTAAGAATCAATAATGGTAGCGGAGCCAAAAATTTACCAATGGTTCCCGCAAAGAATCGCAACACCATCATAATAGCCGAGGTGTATACCAAAATCCAACCTCCATGGAATGTGACCGCATCCCTCATAATTCCAGAAATCCATCCATCGGTTCCAATCTCCGTAGTTGCAAGTGGCATCATGATCAAAATCAAAATAAACATGAGAGGGCTCCCAAGGCTCCGCGTATAGAGACAAAAACCAACAGCCATAGCCAAACAGACGATCATCCAGAGATATGTGAGATTTTTGAAAGAATCGTCTAGCTTAAGAAAAATAAGTAATGAAACAACCGCCGCTCCCCCGAAACCGAACTCC
>JAHDGN010000109.1 GCA_020627645.1 Akkermansiaceae bacterium | reverse complement strand
ACACCGCGCCCACCCCTCAGCCTCAAAATCGCGCACTAAATTCCCCGAAGAACCAAAATTCCACCATGGAAAAGTGATCCAAAGGGAAGAGAGACAACTAATGGGTTGATTTTTCGTGAGAAGGTTTCTAGTCGGGGAGCTCTTTATCTATATGATAGAATATCGAGGACCGCTTGTTTCCACAATGAAATCAATCCGCCAGAAATAGAATGATGGTTTTTGAAGTTTCCATTGCTCTATGAAGTTCCTCCGCGGCCATTGCACTGCGTTGCTCCGCGCCTTCCATCTTGACTCTTGCTCCCGCGGGTCAATACATCGAAAAATTGTGGAGAGATGGAAAAGGATGGATTCCAGTAGAGTAAATCGAAGATGGAAAATACTGCTGAAAAGTTTGTTCAACTATGGCAAAAAGCAAAATCTGCTTACCAGAACTCTGCCAATGTTAAGGATTACGAATCCTCTTTTGAGGATGTCTTAAGATTTCTTCAAACCCTAGATGTTCCGTCTAGCTACGAGACAGAGCTACTCAATATATTTACGGATCCAGAACGCTCAGTTCCCGAACTTCTCGAGTTTTGCTTGGCAACTCTAAAATGGACAAGAATCAAAAATGAATTAATAAGAATCCTAAATGAGTGTCCAGATATGCGAACTAAAACATGCACTGCAAATGTCTTGTCTGCATATTCCGATGACTGGGATGGAGGTGAAATTTATAGGTTCTACCAAAGATAGGTGACATATTTGGGGGGAATGATAATTGCCTCTTAATTGATTTGCCTCATCAAAAACCCCTCAAATTCCTCCGCAGCCATTGCACTACATTGCTCCGCGCCTCCTTGCCTTACTCTCGCTCCCGTTGGTCGTGGTATTTTGACTGGCCGAATTCTGCCACTCTGCGAGCTGATCACGGCAACTGCGGGTGTGTGGTAACATTCCACCGTATGTGGAGTCATAGGGAGTGCACCAAATGGTCTTCAATTTTGAGGGTATCAAGACGATAGTGGTGCAGTTCGAAGCTTCTTCCCGGAATTCTAATGAAAAGCAGACTTAACTTAGCTCCAGAAATGTTTCCAGTTCAGGCGTTCTTTAATGCCATTCCATCTGACGAACTTGAATCGACTCTCAATTCTCTTTCCAATAAAATTGGTTACTCAATCAATAATTGTCACTGCCTCTTTCCTGATGGATTGGATTCAGATGAAGAGCAATTCACAGGTGTGAGATTCGAAATTTATGATGACCAGGTGACGATTACAATCGATGAAATGACTCAAATCATTGAGACTTTAAGGAAAGATTTTTGCTAATGGGGAATACTACATTCACCTCACGAAGCATCACTTTTGAGTTTTGATTCTCGATCCCCAAATTCCTCCGCGGCCATTGCACTGCGTTGCTCCGCGCCTCCTTGCCTGGATCTTGATCCCTGCGGTCGTGGGCATGCAAGGTGTTCGGCGTTGGCTATTAGCCATTAGCTGGTAGCTTTTAGGGGAGCTGCCGCTCCAAAGGTGATGTGTCGTTAGAAGGACATTGTGAAATTGCAGAGTACTCAATTGTCGTCGAGTTGAGCTGCCACGATGAATTTGACAAGCTGTTGGATTTTTTCAGCACAGATTTTTACAGATTGATACGAATTCGGGGTGATTATTGGGTGGAACCCCTGCCGGGGTGCTTTTGGTTGGTGGCAAGAAGACCAGGGGGGGCGCAGCGCTCAACTCCTGGCTACCATCTGAGATGCGTTTGGCATCGGGGAAAAAAACCTAGCACATGCTCATCTGCTGAAAGCTGTTAGTAGGTGAGGGGGCAGACTGCCTCTTAGTTTGACTCTAAAAAGTTGATTGTGATAGACTGGAATTCATGTTGTATCGAGTAACATCACTTATCATCGGTCTTTTTGGCTCTGGTGTTGGTCAGGGAGCGATTTCCATTACGCAGTTTAATGGGGATATGAGTCACAGTCTTGATACTAGTAACTATGCTGGAGGTGTGGTGCATGACTGGGTTATTTGGCAGGATATGGGATTATGTCAACCGGTTGAAGGAACGCCGAGTGCTAACTTTGTCGCTCAGTCTGTCAATCTGGCATCTCTCAATGGTGGGGCTGGACCGTTGATTGAGTCCATGAATGGTGGCGACCGAATTGGCCCGTTGACAAAAGTTGAAGACGACAATGGGGTGACGTGGTCACACAATGATGGCCCCACAAATCTTTATCCGTTGGTGCGCGCTGGTGATTCTGGGGCCTTCAATTGGGTGAATGGGTCTTATCTTGTTGCTGGTTCAATGAACGGAACGAATGGGATTGGACCAGGGAATTATTCGAATTACACGAATGGGAATGAATCTTCGGCTGATTTCAATATCAACAGGGGAGATGGCTTTCTCTTTGAGTTGGGGGCATTGCCAGCTCTTGGGGCAGGAGGGTTCTATGAACTGAGGGTGTTTTATGCGACATTTGCTGTTCCTGTGGAGTTCATGATCACCAATGGTGCTGATAGCGAGACCTTCACGACTGGTTTGGGGTATGAGCGTGGCTACATCTCTTTTCAGATTGATGGGGCTAGTATTTCCTCGAGTTCGACGATCAGCGTCCTGACTCGGGATACGGATGATAATGGGAATTTTGGAATTATGGGTGCCCATCTGCAATCAAATGTGGCCTCGATTCCTGAGCTGTCTTCGATGGTTTTCATGGCAGCTTCGCTATTCGGATTATCGCTCAGAAGATGCCGTTAAGAAGGTATGGTTAAGATTCACGCTCCATAGGTTCTTTCAGAAGCAGGTTGCTGGAGGTGCGCTAGCCCGAATCTTTCATGAGCCTAGTGCTACATTCGCCTTCAACTGAGTGATGTCTTCTGTCGTTTTCCAGAATGGCTGCGTTGTTGCCCTTATTGAGAATTCCAATTCACGCAAAGGGCTCTTGCCTTGCCCTCCCGAAAAACGTCTCACGAATCCATGCCTCAGTTGAAGACGAACGAAGCACTAGCCCGATTTCGTCCGATCTCATCGAATTTCAGGTTGTTGTCCTTGATTTGGAGCAAAGAAAGAATGTGCATTCAGTCATTCCTCGAAATCGGGGCTTTCCTCAATGGATTTAATGAAGTGGTCATCACTCATTACTTCGCTATTTGACGAAGAAGAAATTGGTGTTTCCTAAGAAGTAGGGCCGGTGGGGTTCGAACCCACGACCAAGGGATTATGAGTCCCCTGCTCTAACCACTGAGCTACAGCCCCGTCTAGGTAGGGGCGGAGGATTTCATGTTGCTGGCAGGGAATCAAGCCTGGGGTTTCGGGGGTGTCAGAAATTTTTTTCCCAGCCGTCATTCGGTCGTTTTTGGACAGCCTCATAGGAATTCTTGCAGATGGGCGGGTTGGTGGTCAGAGTTGGGTTTGTGGACTTGAGTTTGATTCTTGGTGCGATTCTGCCTGTTTATCTGTTGGGATTGGCTGGGTATTTGTTGCGGTATTTTGGGGTGTTGAATGAGGAGATGGAGGGGGGGATGCTGAAGATGGTGATTCATTTTTTGTATCCGTGTTTGATTTTGGACAAGGTGTTGGGAAATGAGGTGGTGAGGGATGGTTGGGTTTTGGGGTGGGGAATTGGTTTGGGATTGGGGTTAGTTTGTCTCGGGATGTTGGTGGCATTTGGGGTGGGGGCGCTTTTGGGTTTGAAGCCGGGGACTGGGAGGCGGACGTTTACTTTGGCGGCGGGGGTGCAGAATTACGGGTATATTGCGATTCCGATGTTGGGGGCTTTGTTTGTGTTGGGTGGAGATGATGAGGTTTTTGGAGTGTTGTTTGTGCATAGTTTGGGGGTGGAGATTGGGCTGTGGGTAGTGGGGGTGATTGTGTTGACGGGGTCGGTGGCGGGGAATTTGAAGTATTTGGTGAATGGGCCAAGTTTGGCGGTGGTTTTTGGGGTGGCGTTGTCTTTGACGGATGGTTGGAGGTTCTTGGATGTGAGTGGGGGGGGAGTGTTGGGGGGGAGCGTTCGGCAAGCGATGTCATGGTTGGGGGCATGTGCGTTTCCGGTGGGATTGATGTTGATTGGCGCGACGATGTTTAGCTTGATTGGGAAAGAGAAGGTGTCGGCGAGGATTGCGACGGGAGCGTTGATTGTGCGGGTGATTGTGATGCCTTTTGTCTTTTTGGCGGCGGCCAAGTGGTTGCCATTGGTGGTTGAATTGAAGCAGGTTTTGGTGGTGCAGGCGTCGATGCCGGCTGCGGTGACTCCTATTTTGATTGCGAGGTATCACCGAGGGAGTCCGGGTGTGGCGGTGCAGGCGGTGATTGTGACGTCTTTGGTGGCGTTGGTGACAATCCCGCTCTGGATTTCGATTGGGATTTGGTTTATCTTTGGATGAATGAGAGTTTTTTGTTTGGTGGTTTTTTTGGTGGGAGGTTTGTGGGCGGAGGAGGACAAAGGGAGGGCCGTTGCGTTTGCGGAGCGGATCTTTGGTAAGAATGCGGGGAATCAGCTTTTTTATTATCCGACGAAGACGTCACCGAGAACTCCGGCAGCGTATGGGTATCAATTTGACGATGTGACCTTTCAGTCGGGTGATGGGACGAAGTTAAACGGTTGGTTTATTTCGACGCTTCCGGGGGTGAAGCCGAAGGGGACGATTGTGTTTCATCATGGGAATACGGGGGCGATGGGTTATCATTTGGGGTTTTGTTTGTGGATGGTGAAGGCGGGGTATCAGGTTTTGATGTATGATTATCGGGGGTATGGCGGGTCGGAGGGGGTGGTCTCGAGAAAAGGGATGGTGGGCGATGCGAGGGCGGCTTTGAAGTATGTGAAGTCTCGGAAGGATGTGGATGGAACGAGGTTGGTTTCTTATGGTCATAGTTTGGGGGCGGCGAAGTCGGTGGCGGCTTTGGGTGAGGAAATGGTGGAGGGGGTTCGAGCGGTGGTGAGTTTTGCTGGTTTTTCGTCTTATAAGCGGATTGCGAAAAAGATGGCGGGGAAGTTTGGTCATGGGTTTGTGAGTGATGATTATGAGCCGAAGGACTATGTGGCGAAGATTGCTCCTGTTCCTTTATTGATCGTTCATGGGGAGTCTGATGCGACGGTGCCGGTGGGGCATGCGGAGGAGTTGTTTGGAGCGGCGAAGAAGCCGAAGACCTTGTTACGGATCCCCAAGGGGGGACATAGTGGGGCACTTTATCAGAATCAAAACGAGGGACGGAAGAAGGTCTTGGGTTGGTTGGAGAAGGTGATGAAATAGTCGAAGATGCTGTCGTTGGTTTTTTAGATTGGGGGGTGAAGAGGGGGGTGATGGTTTCTTTATATGATTCATTGTTTTGATGAGTTATTTCGCTGATTGGGGTTGGTGGCATGTCTAGGGGTAGGCAGTTTTGAGATGGCCTCTTAGGTTAGCCGTTTTTTGGGGGAGCTCGGCCGCGGAAAAATGGGGTTCGGAATAGTTTGAGAAATGAGTTGCGCTCTGCTGTTAGGGAGTTATGGAGAGCCCGCACACGCGCTCTTGCGCTCAAATAACCTAATCTTTTTCGAGTACATGAACATTTTTTTATGGGGACGCTTGCGTCCTGTTTTTTCTGGGGTGGTTGCTTCTTTGGTTTTTCATTTTCTTTTTGTGGTTGGGGCATCGGGTCAGATTACGGGAGACTGTCTTTCGATTCGAGATGGTGGGGTGCTCAAGGAGTTCCGGGTTTCGACTTTGGAACTTGAGAGGGGTGGGCGAGGAGCTGAGAGGCGTCAGGTTTTGAAGTTTGAGAAAGGGTATTCGGTGGCTCAGCTGTTAAAGAAGAGGGAGGCGGTTGCGAGAAAATCTGGGGATGATCTTGCTTTGGTGCTTTATGTCGATGGGAGAGAGGGGGAATTGCCTTATCGTCGGGTGACGACGCCGAAAGTGCTTTTGGAAGTGGAGCGGGGAGCTCACTTAAAAGAGATTGCGGATCAGGCGGGGGCGATTTCTTTTCAAAAGGTTGACTATGCTCCGGGGTATGTGCTTTTGACCTTTTCGGATTCGATTGGTGGTTTGAGGGAGTTGGCAGGCTTACGGAAGGCGAAGGGAGTGCGATCGGCGGACCCTCTTTTGAGAAAGAAGCGGTTCAAGAGGTTGGTCCCTGCGGATCCGTTCTTTTTGTATGATGTGAACAATGAGGGGTATCAATGGCATCTGAATAATACGGGGCAGAATGGTGGGTTACAGGGGATTGATGCCAATATCATGAATGTCTGGAATCGTTATTCGGGTCAGGGGGTGACGGTTGGGATTGTTGATGATGGTCTTGAAGTGACCCATCCAGATTTGGCGGCTAATGTGAATACGGAGATTGATCGGAATTGGAATTCAGGAGATGTCGATGATCCGACACCTGTGTCTTATGGAAGTAATCATGGAACGTCGTGTGCTGGGGTGGTGGGAGCGGTGAGTGGGAATGGGATTGGCGGAACGGGGGCTGCGCCAGGGGCAACTTTGGTTGGGTTACGTTTGATTGCGGGTGATCGATCTGACACTGAGGAGGCGGAAGCGATGAGGTGGAGGAATGATGTGATTCACATCAAGAATAATAGTTGGGGCCCGAGTGATGGTGTCGGGGCGATTGGGGATGCGGGGCCGCTTGCGTTGGCGGCATTGAAGGATTCGGTTTCGAGTGGTCGGAATGGCTTAGGGACGATTCATGTGTGGGCGGCGGGGAATGGGGGGAGTGGGGACAATGTGAACTTGGATAATTTTGCGAATTCGATTTTCACCATTGCGGTTGGGGCGGTAACGGATACTGGGGTTCGGTCGTCCTATTCTGAACCAGGGGCTCCCAAATTGATTTCGGCTCCTTCGGACGGAGGCCGGCAGGATATTACGACGACGACTGTGGGCGGAGGTTATCGGCATAGCTTTGGGGGAACTTCTTCGGCCTGTCCCTTGGTGGCAGGTGTGATTGCCTTGATGTTAGAGGCCAATCCGGAGTTGGGCTGGAGGGATGTGCAGGAGATCTTGATTCGTTCGGCTCGGGTGGTTGATGCGAGCAATGCTGATTGGAGGACGAATGGGGCGGGGTTTCGTTTTAGTCACGAGTATGGGGCTGGTCTGGTGGATGCGGATGGGGCGGTTCAATTGGCTGAGAGCTGGTCGAATCTTCCTGAACATCGAGAGGTTTCGAAGTCTCATACGGAGATGGATTTATTGATTCCGGACAGTCAGGCGGGAGTCGCGGAGTTTTTGATTGATTTGAGTGACCGGGAGAATTTGCGGGTGGAGCATGTGACTTTGAAGACTCAATTGACGCACCCTCATCGGGGAGATTTGAGGATGACTTTAGTTTCACCGAGTGGGACTGAGAGTGTGTTGGCTGAGCCTCATTTGGCGGATGGTGGAAATTACGATTGGACTTTTATGAGTGTCTTCAACTGGGGGGAGGATTCGTCTGGAGTATGGACGGTTCGGGTGACAGATCATACGGAGGGGGCAACTGGGATTTTGAATTCAGCAGAATTGACGGTTTTTGGTTCTCCGACGGGACCGGTGGTGGAGAAGCCGGTCTTTATTTCACCTGAGGTGGTTTCGGGAAATGTGGAGTCTCGATTCAATTTTGTGCTGAGAGCAAAGAATCGGCCCGAGATTTTTTCGGCGGTGGGGTTACCGGCGGGCTTGGTTTTGAATGAACGTAATGGGGTGATATCGGGCATTCCTGAAGAGGAAGGGGTGTTTGAAGTTCAGGTCTATGCGGCAAATGCCATTGGGGTGAGTGTGGGGGTCTTGACGTTGACGGTGAGCCCTCGAATTCCGAAGCCTCCGGTTTTGGCGAGTCTGGTTCCGCAAGTGGCGTCACTTGGGGAGTCGTTTAGTTATCGGATTTTGGCCACCAATGAGCCTTCTCTTTATGGGGCGACTGGGTTGGCGAGTTGGATGAATTTTGATCCGATGACGGGGGTGTTGTCGGGAGTGCCAGACGAGCGTGGGGTTGTTGGGGTCCAGATTTCGGCCACAAATCGTGACGGGACGGCTAAGGGGGTGTTGGTGGTGAGTGTGGTTGATACGAGTCCGGCGTCGATTGCACGAGCGGTTGATGCTCCTGAGTTCGTCTTTTCGCAAGGTGGTCAAAAAGGCCTCTGGTTTACACAAGGTCTGGAATTTATCGTAGGGCCTGAGTCTGTGCAGTCACCCGCGATAACTCATCGTGAGAGTGCTTCGTTTTCGACGGTGATCGAGGGGCCTGGGATGGTGAAGTTTTCTTGGAAAGTTTCGAGTGAGTCAGGTTATGATGAGCTGGGAGTTTCGGTGAATGGAGCGAAGGTGGATCAGATTAGTGGTGAGGTTGATTGGACTGAGGGGTTGGTTTTATTGGCAAGTGGGGAAAATGTGGTGACTTGGACGTATTCTAAGGATGGTTCTGTTTCTCGTGGGAAGGATGCTGGGTGGGTGGATGATATTCGGGTTGAGGAGTCGACGGTGGATCAGCAGTTTGGCGAAGCGATTGATCGTCCAGATTTGCCATGGTCGTTGTTATCGGTGTGGTTGGTTGATACTGAAGTGACCTCGGATGGTGAGGATGCGGTTTCGACGAGGGTGATGGGCCATGGGTCTCGATCGGCTTTCCAGTTGTCGTTGAATGGTCCGGGGAAAGTGAGTTTTCGGTATAAGGTTAGTTCGGAAGATACTTATGATTTATTTTCCTTTCGAGAGAACGGGGTGGAGAAGGTGAAGGGGAGTGGTGAGATTGAGTGGCGAACTTATTCGGCGACTTTGGGTGAGGGGACTCATTTATTGGAATGGTCGTATGAGAAGGATGGGAGTGTTTCGAGTGGTTCTGATCGGGTTTGGGTTGATCAGTTCCGCTGGAGGCCGACGGCCAATGTGGTGGGGTTTGAACCGTGGGTGGCGGTTCAGTTTGCGGGGCCGATTGGGGACAATCCGGCGATTACTGATCCTGATGCAGACCCTGATGGAGACGGGGCTTCTAATTTGATGGAGTATGCTCTTGGTTCGGATCCCCTGGATGGTGCTTCGATGGTCGTCCCTGAGATTGGAGTGTCCGACGGGCAGCTTGAGTTTTCGTATGCCATTGATCCATTGAAGACCGATGTTTCCTATCGGGTGCAGTATTCGATTGATGGCATGCAGACCTGGATCGACTATGAGGGGCCGATCATTGAGGAGGTCGACAAAACAGGTGTTGATCCTTTATTGTTGCCGAGGTTGGCAACTTTTGGTCTATCGCAAAAAAAGATATTTGTGCGTTTGGTTTTGAGTTTGGAGCGTAAAGGTCGTT
>JAHDGN010000560.1 GCA_020627645.1 Akkermansiaceae bacterium | reverse complement strand
GGAGACCTCCCCGAGCCCAAACCTACCCACAGATTCTGCTGAAGATCCAAAAATTTATTGGTAGATCGAGTTGAAAGGTTAATTCAAGAAAGTAGGTCAGATTCCATTTAGAGTGTTGGGAGGAGATTGCGAGGGCTTGTATTTTGGGCGGGATTTGGTTTTTAGAAGACAAGATTTACACACTTTTTACAGTCCAGTTGGGTGTTTGGTTTAAATTGCGTGTATGTCTAAGCTGTTTATTTTCTCGATCTGTGCTGTTTTTGTGACCTTCCACTCGGCTGTGGCTGATGAAAAAGTGGTTCATCAGGTTGAGGCTCCGAAAACAATTGCCCCAGTTTTTGCGACTGCGAGTTTGAAGGTTGCCAAAAAAGGAGAGGATATCAAGGGGGCTAAAAATGCTAAGTTTGCGCTGGTCGTTGATTGCCCTCAGGTTCGATGGGGGGTGAAGCAAAAAGGGAACTATGAGGGCAAGATTGCCGAGTGGAAGGAATTTGAGGCTCAGGTGAATCGGAGGGAGATCGTCATTGATTTTGCATCTGCCAGCCAGGTTCCTGAATCGAAGGTGATGAGATTGGATGGAAAAGTTTTAACTCATCAAGAGATTCAGAAGGCCTTTGCAAAAGATCAACGGGTTTTATTGTCTTTGACTGGTGAGGAAGTGGATCCCTACTATCGCAAGTTTTATCGGAAAGATCTCTTAGTTATTGTTTTGGCTCGAGATGAAGGAATGGGCAATGAGCGATTGATGTCCAAAAAGGGGTGAGGTAGACGAGTTAGGGTGCCGATCTAAGCATAAGTTTAGAACTAGAGCTGATGCAGTTTTATGTGAAATTGGTTTTGGTTGTCATGGGGGTCATGGTGTTTGTGGTGGGAGGGGCTTATTTGATTTCTAGTGAGCCCTTGGCGCCTGATCAATCAGGCCGTGGCTCCTTCTTCTCAGTTGGAGAGGGGGAGTATTCAAAAGAAAGATCTGCTTCTTTGGGAAAGGAGAGGGTCATGAGAAGGGGAGGTCGGAAAATCCAGAAAGCTACGCAACAAGTCATGAAGGGTCTTTCGACACATCTTGCTCAATTGGTATTGGAGGTGCCAAGTGAGGGGCGACCTGTGGTCGATCATGCCCTTACGGAGGATGAAATTAAGCTTCTCTGGGAGTTGGGGGAACTGGAGGGGGAAAATGCATTCTATTTGTTCAGGGAAACTTTAGAAAACGAGGGATTTGAGAAGCAGGTTTGGTTGTCGGACACTGCCCCATGGTATTTCCACATTTTCAATGGAATTGCTCTCACCGATCCTAAGGAGGCGGTAAGAGTATTCAATGGAATTGACGATGATGACAATGGTAATGTGACGCTCTGGGGAAATCCCTTATATTTTTCAAATACTCAAGATTTTGATCCGTCTGGGGGAGTTAGGTATAGAAGATTTCTCGTTGATCTCCACAGCCATCCCATAGCGGTTTAGAGATCGCCGTTGGTTGTTGAGTTTACGTTGG
>JAHDGN010000559.1 GCA_020627645.1 Akkermansiaceae bacterium | reverse complement strand
GACCATCAAGATCGAATCGTCGATTTGCTCCTCAAAGAGTTAATCAGGGAACAAACGCCTCCCGACGTTTCTAAGAAGGTCTTCGAAATGATCGAAAACGAAAAACCAACTCTCATCACCTTCCCCAGCCAGTCACCCCCACCCACTCTCGCTCCTCTCCCTTCTTCTAAGAAAAAAAACGCCCTTGGATGGTTGGGCACAATTGCCGCCATCCTCACCGTCTTAATTTCCATCGCAGCAATCATTCGACACAACAAAACCACCGAGACTGAAGCCCCAACGCTCGCCAAAATATACGGCGAAGTGAGTCACAAGATCGGCCAGCTTCAAAGAGGTGAAACACTCTCCACCGGCAAAGCCTCAGGAGCAACTCTCACCTACCAAGATGGAACGATCCTTCGACTCGGATCTAACACCACCATTTCAATTCCAAACCTCTCCAAGAAGGACTCCTCGAAAGAACTTGATCTCATCACAGGAAAGATTTCAGCAATCGTTAAAAAACAAGATCCCACAAAACCACTCGTCATCACTTCTAAATATGCCGACATCAAAGTCGTCGGAACCGAATTCTCATTGGCGGTAAACCCAAAAAGATCACGGCTCAATGTCCTAAACGGCACCGTCATTTTTGACCCAAAATCCGGAGATGAGGTCCTCGTCAAATCAAACAAATTTTGTGAACTCATCTCGCCTCCCGACGGAGCGACACAAATTCGCACTGGCGAAATTGCAGGAATCGTCAGCTTCACGCTCATGGACGCCGATTCAAATCAACCCATCAACAAAGATGGAAGCCTGCAAAATGGATCAATCATTTCCCTTTCCGATCTACCCACCAAAAACATCAACATCAGAGCCAACCACTCGGGCTACCCACCCACCTCTGTCATTTTCAAACTCAATCACGAATACGGACGGCCAGTCGAACATGAGAGGGCCAGAAATCCCATCGTCGAAACTCATCCCCCCTTCTTTGTCATTGGTGACTATCAAAATCACGGACGTCCCGAAGACTGCCGACCATGGTCACCCAATCCCGGAGGCTATTTCCTTTCCGCTCGATCCGAATTCCCCAATCCAGACCAGGATGACCTCAGCGAACCGCTAGAGATCTACTTCAAGATCACCCCGTAACCCCAAAAAACAAAACCTCTATAAAACGATGAAACATGTAACCCTATTCTACTTTATTTTTTTGCAGGCAATTTTAAGCCAGGTTTACCAAGAGCAAAATGGCCTCGTCGTTATCGAAGCCGAAAGCACAAGTTCTCCACTCGAACTCTGGAATCAGCTCACCTCACTCAATGGCTCCACCGGATCCGGTTATCTAGATTTCACAGGGAATTCTTACTTAAATGGCCCACCTAAATCACCTCTCGAATACTCATTCACAATCCACCAAGGAGGACTCTACTACCTCCATCTTCACTGCGCACGCGAGACTCAAACCATAAACGGTGAGGTCAGAACCGATGTCGCCAACGATTGCT
>JAHDGN010000558.1 GCA_020627645.1 Akkermansiaceae bacterium | reverse complement strand
CAGCGACGCCTAAAAAGCTCCTCTACGATTCCCACCTTGTCGGGTTGGAAAGGCCCCTTGTCCTCCCTTTGTCCCCCCTGGGGGGACAAGGTCACAAACCAAGCAACCACAACGGGCCTCTTAGAGCCCCCACCTTGTCACCTTGTCAAAACGCACATCTGGAGGCTGAGAAAAAAGGAGAAAAAGAAAAAGAACATCATCATGAAAAATCGACCCCGCGGATACAAACACGGCAAAACAATCATTCGAACAACTCAGAACAAACGAGGAGGCCTCGACAAAGAATGGGTCCCCAGTGGGGAACCCGGAACGATCGAAGGGGAAGTAAAAAACTACCTCGCAATGCTGGCAGTCCTCAACTACTCAAAACAAACCATCGATGGGGCCCGTCACCGGATCAAACCCTTCATCATGTGGACCCAAGAGCGTGAACTCACCGACCCCAAAGAAATCAGCCTAACTTCTCTCGAAAGTTACCAACGTTACCTTCATCGTCACCGCAAATCACGGAATGGCAAACCTCTCACCGCCACAACCCAGCGTGGGTATATCAGCACGGTGAAACTTTACTTCGCTTGGCTCACCAAACAAAAAATCATCACCGCCAACCCAGCGAGTGAACTCAAATTACCTCGTCCTGAAAAACACCTTCAACAAGATCCGCTCAGCCTCAATCAAATCCAAAAAATCCTGAATGTTCCTGACATCACCGATCCCCTAGGCGTGAGAGATCGCGCCATTATTGAAACCTTTTACTCCACAGGCATTCGTCGATGCGAACTCGCCACCCTCGAAATATCCGATCTCAACTACGAACGCCGAACCCTGCGAGTCCGTCAGGGAAAAGGCAAAAAAGACCGCATCCTTCCCGTCGGAACCAACTGCCTGGAATGGCTGACTCGTTACCTTGAAAAGGCCCGTCCCAAGCTCCTGATGCACCACACCGACGCCATGTTTTTGACCGTCTACGGCGACCCGTTCCACCTCGACACCTTGAGCCAACTGGTCACCCGAGTCATCAAATATGCCGACATTGGGCGTCGGGGAAGCTGTCACCTCTTGCGCCACACCTGTGCCACCCACATGCTCGATAACGGAGCTGATATTCGCTACATCCAACAACTTCTGGGCCACGAAAGGCTCGATACCACCGCCATTTACACCCAAATCAGCATCGCAAAGCTGCAAAAAGTCCACGCTAAGACTCACCCGGCAGAAAGACCCAAAGAGAAGAAAATGGAATAACTTTTTTCTTAGTCGCTTGCCTAGCGGCCTGAATTAGCGGCTTAATGAAGCCGTGAACAAAGCGAGATTGAGACGACTCCTTGTGCCTTTGATGGTGCTTTTGGGAGTCGTCTTTGTGTTCTCACAAAGTGCATCTGGGGTGGTCAAACTGGACCCTGGAATCACCGACCCGGGAACTTACTTGTGGGGTCCAAGTGGTGTTGGGCCAATAGAAGAAACGACGCTCAACACGCGTCGGTCAGTTTCGGTGAGTGG
>JAHDGN010000108.1 GCA_020627645.1 Akkermansiaceae bacterium | reverse complement strand
CCTCCCCGAGCCCAAACCTACCCACAGATTCTGCTGAAGATCCAAGTTGTTGAAAGGTTCTGATTAGGGGGGGCTGGGTTGAATCTTTGCGGTCGATGATTTCTTCAAGAGACTGAGCAATGCTCTGAAATAGCTTGGTGGTTGAGGGCGTATGCCAGGGAGACAGCTAATTTATGAAACGTTTCTTTTTCTCGATCGCATCAACTTTCGTGGCGCTTACTCAGGCGAGTGGTGCCTTTCAGTTTCAAAAGGGTGATACGGTAGCCATTATTGGAAATGGTTTGGCGGATCGAATGCAGCATGATGGATGGACAGAGACGTTGATTCAGGCTGGGGCTCCCGAATTGGAGTTGAGGTTCCGAAACATGAGTTTGACTGGGGATCAGGTGACCAAGATGCCTAGATCAAAGGGGTTTACGCCAATGCCGAAGTATTTAAAGGAGGTTGGGGCAGATGTGGTGGTGATGATGTTTGGCTACAACGAGTCATTTCGCACGCCTCCTGCAAAGTATGGGAAGGATTTGGAGAAATTGGTCAATCAGTTAAAGGGGGCGAAGACGGCGGATGGCGAAGAGGCGCGATTTGTTTTGTGTTCGCCGATTGCCCATGAGGATCTGAAGGATCCGAATTTGCCGAGTGGGCGTGCGAATAATCCGAAGCTGAGTGAGATTCGCAAGGCAACGCAGGCGGCGGCTGAGCGAGTAGGAGCGACTTTTGTTGATTTGTTTGAGGCTTCGGCAAAGCTCTATTATGCCCATGAAAAGCCGTTGACCTTGAATGGGATTCATTTGAATGAGTTTGGGAATCAGGTGATTGGGGAGGTGATTGCGGAGGCTCTATTGGGCAAGAAGTGTCAGGCTGAGCTTGCTCATGAGAAAATAAGGGAGGCTGTGCTCGACAAGAACTGGCACTGGCATAATCGGTATCGTGCGACGGATGGGAATGATGTTTGGGGGAGTCGTTCGGGTTTGACGTTCGTGGATGGTCAAACGAATGCGGAAGTTTTGCAGCATGAGTTGAAGATGTTTGATGTGATGACGGCTAATCGGGATCGAGTGGTCTGGGCTCGGGCTAAAGGGGGAGATTTGAAGGTTGATGATTCTAATGTACCGAAGGCGATCCCGGTGAAATCGAATGTTGGTGGTAAGTCGAAGAGTTCGAGCGCGCGAAAGGAGGGGAGTTTGAATTATCGGGGAGGCGAGGAGGTGATTGCAGATATGGTGTTGCCGGAAGGGTTTGAGGTGAATTTGTTTGCGGATGAGAAAAAGTTTCCGGAGTTGGCGAATCCGGTTCAGTTGCAGGTTGATGGTAAGGGGAGAATTTGGGCGGCTGCTTGGGGAACGTATCCAAAGTGGGAGCCGATGCAGAAGTTCAATGACTCACTCTTGATCTTTGAGGATGATGATAAGGATGGGAAAGCGGATCGGGTGAAGGAGTTTGCGAAAGTCCATAATCCGTTGGGTTTTGAATTTTGGAATGGGGGGGTGATTGTGACAAGTCAGCCAGATATTCTGTTTTTGAAGGATACGGATGGTGATGATGTTGCGGATGTGAGGCATGTGCTGTTTCAGGGTATTGGGTCTTCGGATACGCATCACGCGGCGAATAATTTAATCTATGGGCCTGATGGAGGCATCTATTGGCAGAGCGGAATTTTTCTTCACCATAATCATGAAACTCCTTGGGGGCCTTCTTTGTCGACGGGGGCATCGGGGATGTATCGTTTTGATCCTCGTCGTTATACGATTACCTTCCACGCAAGGAATAGCCCGAACCCTCATGGGAGCACGTTTGATCAGTGGGGGTATCATTATGCGAATGATGGAACAGGCGGTAAGTCGTTTCAGGTGCGGCCGCATCAGAATGGATTTAGGATGTTTCCTTTAGTAAGGAAAGAGGTGAGGCCGGTTTCGGCGGATGAGATTGTTTCGAGTGCGAATTTTCCGGAGGAGATGCAGCAGAATTTTGTGTTGTGTAATGTGATTGGTTACTTGGGGCTTAAGCAATACAAGTTGTTTCGGGAGGGGTATCCAAAGAAGAAGTATGGTTTTGGTGAGGTGTGGGGAGAGCCCGCTCCGGAGTTGTTGAAGAGTACCGATAAGAATTTCCGTCCAACGGATTTGGTTTTTGGTGAAGATGGTGCGATGTATGTGGCGGATTGGCACAATGTCATCATTGGTCACATGCAGCACAATGTGCGAGATCCCAACCGAGATAAGAAGCATGGGCGGATTTACAGGGTTGTCTATAAAAAGCGTCCTTTGCAAAAGCCGGTTAAGATTGCGGGTGCTTCACTTGCTGAGCTGATGGAAAATTTCAGGCATCCCATTTTGGGGGTGCGTCATCGGACACGGGTCGAATTGAGTGGTCGCGAGACAAAGTCTGTGATTGAGGCAGCGAAAAAATTCGCGGCTACATTGGACGTTCGTAAAGAGTCTGATGCGATTCCGCTGTTGGAGGTTTTGTGGGTTCATCAGCAGCATAATGTGAGGGATGAGAAGTTGTTGAAGATGCTCTTGGATTCGCCGAATCAGCATGTTCGGATTGCGGCTAAGACGGTGGAACATTTTTGGGGGGTGGCTGATCCAACTCAGGGTTATCAGGAAGTGGAGGAGGAGAAAGAGGTGAAAGTTGAGAAGGGTGGAGTGGTTTCTAGAACTGATGAGTTGGTTACTGTTAGGGTCAATGCGGTTGTTGCTGCTTTGCAATTTGATTTCACGGAGTTTGAAGTGAAAGCGGGGCAGAAAGTGAAGTTGATGTTTCATAACCCTGATCATCAGCAGCATAATTTGTTGATTGTGAAACCAGGGACGGCGGATGTCGTTGCTGCGGCCGCGATTGCTTTGGGGGCGGATGGTTTCAAGAAGAAGTGGTTGCCGGAGAGTGATGATATTCTATTAGCGACTGATTTGCTTGAACACAAGGGAAAGGATGTCTTGGAGTTTGTTGCTCCTCAGGAAGCGGGGATTTATCCGTATGTGTGTACGTTCCCGGGCCATGCGGGTGTGATGCGTGGGAAGATGGTGGTGAAGTGAATCGGGGGTTGTGGTTTTTCCTTTTCTTTTTGGGCTGTTCTGGGGGGCTTTGCTCTGGTGAGGATCGGAACAGCGAGAAGGCAAATGATTTGGTGACCCCTCGAATGGTCGAGGGGGTGCCTGGACCTGGCAAGCGGGTGAGGCAAGTGGCGCCAGAGTATGTGGGGAAGAAGGTGTTTCATTCGGTGTATTTGCCGGTGAACTGGAAGGTTGGGAAAAAGTATCCTGTCATTATTGAATATACCGGGAATTTTCATCCAGCGAGTGGATCTTCAGGTCAGGTGAAAGATGCGAATTTGGGGTATGGTTTGTCGGGAGGTCGGGATTTTATTTGGGTGGTGTTGCCCTTTGTTGAGAAGGGTGGAGAGGTGAATGCAGTTCGATGGTGGGGGGATGTTGAGGCGACGGTGTCGTACTGTAAGAGGAATGTTCCAAAAATTTGCCGGGAGTTTGGAGGCGACCTGGATCGGGTTTTTTTATGTGGGTTTTCGAGGGGGGCGATTGGAGCGAGTTATATCGGGCTTCGTGATGATGAGATTGCGAAGATGTGGAGAGGAATCATCACGCATGATCATTTTGATGGGGATCGGAAGTGGAAGTATCCGGAGAGTGATCGCCAGAGTGCGTTAAAACGTTTGAGGAGGTTTCGTTACAAAGGAATTTTGGTGATGGGGCATGGAGGAGATTTTTTGAAGGAGGTTGTAGAATTTAAAGATGTGACCTATGTGAAACCGAGAGTGTCGGAGATCTTTGAGATTCCGGAGGGGAGGGTGGTGAGTGCGCATACAGACTTATGGATGCATCGGGAGAGTGAGTGGCGACAGGCGGCGCGAGATTGGTTGCGGGAGAGGTTGTGATTGCGTGACGCGAGGGTTGACTTGTTTGGCCATTGGAGCGTGTGGTCTTTTGTTGGGTTCAATACAACTTCTACCTCGCAAGAGTGACTGGCGATTTTTTTGGAGCATCTGCCATAGAGCGCTTTGCGAGGGCAGGCGCTTTTAAAATCGTTTTGCCGTTAT
This sequence comes from Akkermansiaceae bacterium, assembly GCA_020627645.1. Classification (GTDB taxonomy): domain Bacteria; phylum Verrucomicrobiota; class Verrucomicrobiia; order Verrucomicrobiales; family Akkermansiaceae; genus SW10. Next base: position 5,289 of record JAHDGN010000108.1, on the reverse strand, counting down.
AAAATGAAGTGGTATTAGAAACGGTATCAGTTGGTTCGAATTTGAATGAAAATTTTGGGGCTTGTGGAAACGGCAGCTGAGAGGGTTGTTTGGACGGTTTGAATGTCGTTGGTTATTGAGAGAGGAGTTTGTGTGGCCGCGGTGTCTTCTATCCAATTTTGGAGGTCGCTTGATGTCCAAATGGAGTATTTAAGTTGGCTCAATGTTGGGTCTCGTCGCGTGTAAGTGAAGGAATTATTTTGAGGTGAAAAAGGAGCTGTTAAAGAGTGGAGTGATGCCGGGTTGGTGGGGTCTGTGCCGAAGACTCTTTCGTCATTGTTGGAGACTCCATCGCTATCGAGGTCAGCGTTTGGATCGGTTAGGTCACCTGAAAAATTAGAAGCCCATAGGGAATAGTCGTCACCAGAGAGAAGAGTGACCGGGTCAGTGAGGTTTTCAGATGTGGGGTCAACGTATACGTTATCGATATAGACTGATTGATTGCCGTTGGTGCTGCTTTGGATGAAGGTTGCCGAGATCAATGGTGAAGTGGTGCCATTGCGGAAATCGTAGTCAGTGGCGACTAGGGTAGGTGATGTTTCTCCAACGGGTGATTGGACGTACATGTTTGTGGTGTCATTAGTGTTGTCGATTACCATCCATACCTTCAGCCATGTCCCGATTGGAAAGTCGTAGGTGGTATCGATAAAATTCCCTCCACTACGAGGAAAGATATCTTGTCCAAAAAATCTTATCTGTGATTCGAAGTTCGTGAAGGTCGTTGGGATTGAGTCATCGCTCATTCCGACGTTGAGATTGAAGGGAGCCGGGCTATTCGTCGGGAAAAAGACCTCGAAGAAAAAAGTCCCGGTAGAGCCCTCTGCAATTTGCTCTTGCGGTGGCAGGGTTTTGCTGAACGCCCAAGAGGAAGGAGCATCTAGCCTAACAGTTATTCCTCGTCCTGAATTGAGAGGGTCATCGGTGACGATGGCATTTCCTGCAGCATCGTTCAGACCTTGTTTTGAGACCCAGCCATTGATGCCGGCGGGGCTTGATCCTTGGGTGAATCCATTCTCAAAATCGTCAGTTTTTGACCATTGCGCGATTGAGTTATTAGAGAGGATAGCGGTGGTGGCTGTGATGATGAGGGGCTTTTTTAGAGTCATTGAGTAACCCTTATATTAACACAGTTTTGGAGTTACGCAAAAAGGAAAAGTTTGGGAGTTGACTATGTTTCTGTTTCATTGATGGCGTGACTATGGGGTAACCGTATTGAAGAGTTGTTTTTAGTGATATTTGAGGTGGAATTAGGAGTGAGCGAGAGTTGTGAGTTGCCTGAGTTGGTTCGACGAGATCCTTGGCTGGAACCGTATGAGGGGGAGATTCGGGAGCGGATGGAGCGGCTTGAGGATCGGATCGAGGAGTTGGGGGATTTGAGAGAGTTTGCGAGGTCGCATGAATTTTTCGGACTTCATCAAGATGGAGAAGAGTGGGTGTTTCGTGAGTGGGCTCCTAGAGCGGAGGGGGTGTTTTTGACGGGGGAATTTTGTGGGTGGTCTCGGAGTGAGTTTCCGTTGACGAAGTTGGAGGGGGGAGTTTGGGAGGTGCGATTGCCGGTGGATACGATCGGGTATGGCGATCCTTATAAAGTTCATGTGGAGGGGAAGAATGGGACTTATGATCGGATTCCTTCGCATGCGCGTCGTGTCGTTCAGGATGAAGAGACGAAGGACTTTGCGGCGGAAGTTTGTGAGACCGAGGTTTATGAGTGGCGTCATGAGAGACCAGGGAAGTTGGTTGCGCCGAGGATCTATGAGGCGCATGTGGGAATGGCAACGGAGAAGTTTCAGGTAGGTAGTTACCGGGAGTTTGCTGATGAGGTTTTACCGAGGATTGTGAAGGGGGGGTATAATGCGGTGCAGTTGATGGCGGTGGCGGAGCATCCTTATTATGGGAGTTTTGGCTATCATGTCGCGAATTACTTTGCGCCGAGTTCGAGGTGTGGGACTCCAGAGGATTTGAAGTATTTGGTAGATGAGGCACATGGGTTGGGCTTGGTGGTGTTGATGGATGTGGTGCATTCGCATTCGGTGAAAAATTTGGCGGAAGGGTTGTCGAGTTTTGATGGGGAAGAGGGGCTCTACTTTCATGAGCATGAGCATCCGAATTGGGATTCGAGGTTGTTTGATTATGGGAGGCGGGAAGTGTGCCGGTTCCTACTTTCCAACCTGGTTTATTGGTTGGAGGAATTTCGGTTCGATGGGTTTCGATTCGATGGGGTGACGTCGATGATGTATCACCATCATGGGAATGTGGCGTTTGATCATTATGACAAATATTTTAAGGAGGGGGTTGATTGGGATGCGGTGATTTATTTGCAGTTAGCGAATCGGTTAGTTCATGAGGTTTTGCCGGAGGCGGTGACGGTGGCGGAAGATATGAGTGGGATGCCAGGGTTGTGTCGGCCGTTGAGTGAAGGTGGGATGGGTTTTGATTATCGGTTGGCGATGGGGATTCCGGAGTATTGGATTCAGTTGTTGAAGCATGTGCGGGATGAGGATTGGGATGTGGGGGAGTTGGCGGGGACGTTGATGAACCGGAGGGCTGGGGAGCGGACGATTGCCTATGCAGAGAGTCATGATCAGGCGTTGGTGGGAGATAAGACAATAGCGTTTTGGTTGATGGATGCGGCGATGTATGACCATATGGTGAAGGGGGATGACAATGTTGAGGTGGCGAGGGGAGTGGCGGTGCACAAGTTGTTGAGAATGTTGACGATGGGGTTGGGTGGAGAGGGGTATTTGAATTTTATGGGGAATGAGTTTGGGCATCCGGAGTGGGTGGATTTTCCGCGGGAGGGGAATGATTGGAGTTATCAGTATGCGAGAAGGCAGTGGTCTTTGGTAGATAATGAGCGACTGAAGTATGGGGAGTTGGGTGCGTTTGATCGGGAGTTGATGAGGGTTGGGGAGTTGGTTTTGGAAGCGGGGCAGGTTGAGTTGTTGAATGTGGATCAGGGAAATCAATGTTTGCAGTTTGAGAGGGGTGGGCTGGTATTCGCGGTGAATTTGAGCCCTGAGAGGTCGATTGCGGATTATGAATTTCGGGTGCGGGAAGAGGGGCAGTATGAGGTGGTTTTGTGCTCGGATGATTTGGTGTTTGGAGGTTTTGGGAGGGTAGATAGGGCGGTGAGTTATCCGACGGTGGATGGGAAGTTGAGGGTTTATTTGCCGGCTCGGACCGGGATGGTGTTCGGTCGCGTAGCGGCCGAGTGATGAGTGGGGAGGGTAAGATTTAAGATTTAAGATTTAAGAATTTAGATTATAGATTTTTGATTTGGCTTGGTTGAGGAGGAGGTGACCGCGAATCTTCGCGAATAGGGGACGAATAGGGGACGAATAGGGGATTTAGGGGGCTTGGTTGGGGGGCGGGAAGTGCCAGGAAGCCACGGCAATGGAGGACAAGCTGCGGCTGCTTCGTTTCCGACCTGACCGGGTCCACCAGCCTACACTCCGCGACTCCTGACGAAAGAGGTAGGTAGGTGAGGTTAGGACTTAGGGCAAACTTTTTCTTTCGATCGGTTCCTTTGCGGCGTTCCAGAAGGAGTCCATTTGTTCGATGGTGGCTTCTTGGAGGGTGAGATTTTGGGCCTCAAGTCCTTTTTCAATGGCGCTGAACCGTTGGAGGAATTTTTGGTTGGTTCCTTCGAGGGCGATTTCGGGGTCGATGTCGAGTTTTCGGGCGAGGTTAGTGACGATGAAGAGAAGGTCGCCAATTTCGTTCTGGAGTTCGGGCGAGGCTGGTTGATCTGGGGTGTGTTTATTGAGTTCTTCTCGGACTTCGGAGAGTTCTTCATCAATTTTTTCGAGAATCCCGGTGGTGTTGGGCCAGTCGAATCCGACTTTGGAGGCTTTTTTCTGGAGTTTGGCAGATCGGAGGAGGGCTGGGAGTCCTTTGCCGACATTATGGAGGTAGGGTTGTTTTTGGTCTCCCTTTTCGGCGCGTTTGATGTCATCCCATTGAGTGAGGACGGCGTCAGTTTCGGTCACGTTGGATTGGCCATAGACATGGGGGTGGCGTCGGACGAGTTTGTCGGAGATGCCGCGGGCGATTTCGTCGAGGTCGAAGCGGTTGTCTTCGGAGGCGAGTTCGGCGTGGAAGACGACTTGGAGAAGGAGGTCTCCTAGTTCTTCTTGGAGGTTTTCGTCGTCGTTGGTGCGAATGGCGGCGACGGTTTCGTAGGCTTCTTCGATGAGGTTAGAAACGAGTGACTGGTGGGTTTGTTCGGCGTCCCAGGGGCATCCTCCGGGGGAGCGGAGGCGGTGCATGATGGCGCGGAGTCGTTCGATCTGCCGGTCTTTGTCCTGGCAGTTGATCATTTCGTGATCGGTCATTGGTTTTTGCGAGCTTGTTCGAGGGTTTTCTTTTCGGATGGGGTCAGCGATTGCATACCTTCTTCGGAAATTTTATCGAGGATGCGGTCAACTTCTTTGGAGATTTCGAGTGGGGATGGTTGGGAAGAGGGCTTTGTTTTTTCGCGGATGATGGTGGCGTCGCGGGTGCTTTTTCGGGATTTTGCTGGGGATGTTTGGCTTCCGATTCTGGAGAGTTTGACAATGGATTTGCGAAGCGGAGCCCATTTTAGGGCGAGGAGGCCAAAGAGAGCGCCGCCGAGGTGGCCGGCTGAGCCCCCTGCATTGTACCAATTGAAGAGGACAATGAGGACTTCGATGATGAAGTAGAGGGCAGCGAAGGTCTTCATTTTGATGGGGATGACGAAGAAAAGGAGGATGCGGGCTTCGGGGGCGATGAGGTAGAAGGCGGCAAGAATGCCAAAGATACCCGCGGATGCGCCTACCATGGGGGTTGTTGGGAGGGCGTTGGAGAGGATGCCTGGGGTGTAGAAGAGGAGGGTGTAGAAAAGTCCCCCGGCAATCCCGCAGAGAAGGTAGTAGAGGAGGTAGGTGCGTGAGGTCATCCATTTTTCGACATGTCGTCCGAAGATGAAAAGTCCGAAACAATTGAGGAAAACGTGTCCTAAGTCGCCGTGTAGGAATTGAAAGGTGAGGAGTCTCCATAGTTGCAGTCCGTGGATGCCGTCGGCAATGTTGAATCCGGCTTCGCGGGCAAAGGCAATGATACGGGTGCCGGTCGGGGTGTTGAGCATTTGCAGGATAAAAATGGCGATATTGATGATGATGAGCCATTTGGTAACGGGTGCGCCTTCGAATGGCCCGGGACCGTTTCGGTTGGGTTTGAAGTCGGGCTGCATGTATTCGCGATCAGACCACAGCGGAGAGGTAGCAGTGA
>JAHDGN010000107.1 GCA_020627645.1 Akkermansiaceae bacterium | reverse complement strand
GAGTTTCGAATGTTGAGACCTGATGGGGTGTCGTCAAAGTTGTTAGGGTTGTCGGCGGTGCATCTTTTGCTCTTTGTTATTTTACAAAGTGTTTGGCTTTGGTTGACCTGAGCTGTGAAGAGGAGTAGACTTATAAAAGTAAGGTATGAAATCCCCCAATCCTATCCTTGCCTCAGAATTTGAAACGGTGTTCTGGGTGCGGCCTGAAGGTCGCGGGACTTTCCGTGAGAGTGCGGTTGTTCTGAAGGCAATTGAAGGCGCGAGAGAAAATGGGGGGAATCATTTTGTGGTTGATTTGGAGAAGTGCTTGGGGATGGACTCGACTTTTATGGGGATGTTGGCTGGCCTAGGAATTCGTTTTAGAAAAGAAGGGCGGGGAAGGTTGTCGGTGATTGGGACGACTGAGAAAACTCGATCTTCTTTGGAAGAGTTAGGGGTTCAGCATGTTGTTGATTTGGAGCCAAGTGAAGTGTCTTGGGCTGGAAGATTGGATGAGTTTAGGGCAGGATTGAAGTTGTTGGAGGGCACGGGAGTGGAAGCGGATCAGGGGCACGTCTTGAAGTGCCACGAGGATCTCTGTGAGGCAGACCCGGACAATCTCCCAAAGTTTAAGACGGTTTTGGGGATGTTGGGATCTCAGTTCACTGGTGTTAAAGACCGTAAAGACGCTTAAGTTCGTTGGTGTCGAGTTCGCCGTCACCATTGGTGTCGATTTTCGAGAAGCTGTCTCTGAGCTCCTGGGCATCGTTTGCTCGATTTACCGAGCTGAATTCTTCCTTAGTCAGTTTGCCGTCAGCATTTTTGTCCCTGAGCTGTAGCAGGTTATCCATGGTTTGTGGAACTGAGATCTGATTTCTTAGGTTTTTGAAAAAACTGATCGTCTCTGGGCTGGCCTCTGGTTCTTTTTCTTTATCTTTGTCTCGGTAAATGACCCATCCGACGACTGCCATGAGAGCGATGAGAGAAAAGATAGCGATGGTAATGGGGGTTTTAGATTGTTTGCGAGGGGCGTAGTTGGCAAGAGTTTCAGCTGGGTTTGGTTGTTGTGGCAATTGCTGAGTGGTCTGCTGGCCGGCTGGCCCCATTGGAATGGATTGAGTCATGGTTTGCTGAGGTGGAGCAGGGGCATAGGGGTTGGAGGGAGCGAGCGGAGAGGTTTGTGGGGGAGGAGCGTCAGCAAAGGGGACCGGGCCGGTTTGGATCCGCACAGGGCTCGTTCCGGTGGTGATCCCGGGAACATTGAGATAAACAGAGCCTGTGTTGGAGGTGACGACTTGGTCGGGTTGGAAGGCTTGGGTGGCAGCTGCGGTTGCCGAGCTGGGTCGACTTGGTTCAGGGACTGAGTATGTTCCTTGTCTGATACCTAAAAACTGGGAGAGCGCTGCTGTGCAGGACTCGGGGCGGGAGTTGGGATCCCGGGACATGAGGTTCATGACCCATTTCGCGTACTCGGGATTGAGGTCGGGGCGGTATTCTCTGAGATCGTGATATTGTCCGGTAAGATGTCCAGCCATGACCTGTGCAACTGAGTCGCCGTCAAAGGGAAAGGTGCCGGCTAGGGTGTAGTAAAACACGGCACCGAGAGAGTAGAGGTCGGTTCGGGGGTCGAGTGGGAGTCGTTCAAATTGTTCGGGAGCCATGAAGTAGATGGATCCGAGGAGCGAGTTCCCATGAGCGATGGTTTGTTTGGAGGGTTCGGCGGTGAGTTTGGCGAGGCCGAAGTCGAGGAGTTTCAATTGCATACGGCCGCTGGGAAGCCAGGTGACCATGAAGTTACAGGGTTTCAGGTCTCGGTGAAGGATGTTGGCGTCGTGAGCGGCCAGGAGGCCTTCCAGGGATTGCTCGGCAAGGTTGACGAAGTCGACTTCGGTGAATGGACCATTTCGAACCAGGTCTTCGAGGGTTTCTCCCTCGAGTAGCTCCATCACCACAAATGGGCCGTCTTCGTCTTTTCCAAAATCGTAGAGTTGAACGATGTGGGGGGAGTTGAGTGCGGAGAGAGAATGACACTCTTTAAGGAGTTGATCGATTTTTTCGTCGGATTCGGGGTCGTCTTCGGTGAGGAGGCGCTTGATGGCAACTTTCCGGCGGAGTTGTTGGTCATAGCCCTCGTAGACGGCTCCAGCTCCGCCCTGGCCAAGTTTGCGGCGGATTTCGTATCTGTCGTTTACTTCCATTAGATCAGGATCTCTCGCGAGTGTTTAAGAATATTAGCTTGTTTCATTGGGAAGGGAAGCAAGGACCTTTGAAATATTGAAATTTCGGAGTTGCCAGTATTCAGGGTGGCAGTTAGCTTCCCGCCCTCTACGAGGATCACAGGTTAAACGGACAGATGCCAGAGTGGTCGAATGGGCTCGCCTGGAAAGCGAGTGTGCCGGCAACGGTACCGAGGGTTCGAATCCCTCTCTGTCCGCCATTATTTTTCAGGAAGTTATGAGAAGAGTTTGGATCAGTGGCTCGATTTTGATTTTTGCGGTTGGTTGTTACTTGATCCCCTGCCGGAGGATGGTTAGCACGTTCATGGGAGGTCGCCCGGATATTGAGACAGAGTCATTTTATCAATATTTCTCTCACGGTGACTGGGTGTCATTTCTTGCGGCCTTGGTTCTCTTTGCGCCAGCTGCTTTGACTTTTGTCTCTAGAGCCCAATCTGGCCGAATGGCCGTGGTTTACTCCCTGATGTTTCTTTTGTGGATCGTATTGTCAGCAGGAGTCGGTTTTCTCTTTGAGTTTACTTTTTTTTCAAGAGTCGTCGGCACGACGGTGATCTATTGGGGAGTGTGGTTATTGATTGGGGTGACCCCGGCGTTCTTTTTCTATCGAGTGGTTGAATTTTTGTGGGGTCGGCAGAGGAGGGAGGAGTCGGTGACTGTCAGTGGTTGAAATCGTTTGGATTTTTACTCTTTGAGTGGACTAAGGTGCTCCTAGATTTCGGGATCGATTTTTTTCAATTGATGGCGGGATTGGCGGAATTTTTTTTGGTGTTTGGTGATTCGGCCGGAGACTCGTTTGCGCCAGAGTCGGAAGGAGGAAGGTTTAAGCTGTTTGCGCATTAGTTTGATGACTTGGTGTTCATCAAGGCCGGTTTTTTTCTCGATTTCTTCAAAGGTGGTCCGGTCTTCCCACGCCATGCGAATGATGTCGCTGATTTGTTCGTCATTCATGGCTCTAAAGTAGAGCCATTTGTTGTTTTGCAAACAAAGAGAAATTGAGTTGGGGGGGAGTTCGTGTTGAGACGTTAGGAGCGGCGTCTTCTCATGAGAGCGAGGCCTCCGAGAGCTGCCAAGATTGCCGAAGACGGCTCGGGGATGATTCCATCGATGGTGACATCATCAAAGATGACGCGATTCCCGAAGTCGTTGGCATCTTCTACACCAAGGATGATGGAGGTTGATGCTCCGATACTGCCAGCAAGGGCTGTGGCGTCATAGGTGCGAGAGATCATTTGAAACGTTCCGTCTGTGTGAGGAAGGGCGGGATCAACTGAAGAGGTTGGAGTGAGTTGAACCCCGCCTGCGACCAGGTGAAAAGCGAGTGGACCTTGAATGGGGCCCGATGCTGGACCTCCGACCATGGCGGTGATGGTGATGGTTTCACCTCCGAGAATGGTGCCGAGAGAGCCGGTTGTTTGCACGCGTGCGTCGCCTCCCCATGCCGCGAACATATTGAGGCCAGTCGTTCCACCAACTCCGTTTGAGAGGGCGTTTGTATTCCCTTGGATGCTAGTCCACCCGGGAAGGTCGAGATCTGGGATGGCGTCACCTGAGGCTCCTGGAGTGCTTCCGTCGCTGTAGGTGATTGTTCCGCCAACAAGGCTTAGGCCGTCTCCGACTCCTGCGGACCATGACGAGCCGTTAGGGAACTGTGCGGTGACGGTGTAACCGGTTCCAGGCTTGTAAGCTTGGAAGTCTCCTCCGAAGACAGTGGCTCCGGTGAGGGAGCTGATTGAAGGAATGGTTAGGGCGCTGATTAGTATGGTTTTCTTCATATGCTTTTGTGCTTGGTGTATCTCGAAAAGGTGAGGTGCAAGACACCACTTTTCGGATATTCCGCTATGGCTATATGAGTCTTTGTGGGTCGGCAAACAATTTCTATTTTTTGAAAAATTGCCTGCAAAATTTAAAGTGTTTTGGCGTGTCTAGGGGCCTATCTTCACTTAAATTGATGGGCGGAGTGGTGTGTTTATTTTGGGGATTTTGTTTTTGAAAAAACGCGAGCAGCTGGTTTGTCAAAGAGGTAGGAAAAGGCCCACGAGAGGAGGACGGCAAGTTTGTTGCGGAAGCCAACTAGGAAGGCAATGTGGATGAAGAGCCAAGCTAACCAGGCGAAAAATCCTTGGAGTTTGAATTTGTTGGTTTGGGCAACGGCCGCGTTTTTGCCGATGATGGCCATGATTCCTTTGTCTCGATATTTGAAAGCAGGTCGGAATTCGGTAAAGCGATCGGCGTAGCGTGTTTTTTGGAGTCGGAGGTCTTCTTTAATGACTTTGGCAACGTGTTTCCCCATTTGGGTGGCAGCGGGCGCCAGGCCGGGGACTTGTTGGCCGTCGTGGTCGGTGAGGTTGGCGAGATCTCCGGCGGCGAAGATGTGCGGGTGGCCTGGGATGGAGAGAGAAGGGGTGACTTCGATGCGGCCGCCGCGGTCGCGAGGGCAGTCAATCGTTTGGGTGAGAGGGCAGGCGGCGACTCCTGCGGCCCAGATGATGGTTTCGGCTTCAATCCAGCGGTCATCGTTGAGGTGAAGGCGGCCTTTTTCGACTTCGTCTACCCGTGGGCCGAGGATGACTTCGACACCGAGTTCTTGGAGTCGTTCGAGGGTGTATTGGGAGTGTTGAGGGTCAAAGTGTTTGAGGAGGCGTTCGCCAGATTGAATGAGGATGATGCGGAATTTGTGAACATCGATGCGGCGGTAGTCGGTTTTCAGTGCACGGCGTAAGAGGTCGGAGAATGCGCCGGCGAGTTCGACTCCGGTAGGGCCTCCGCCGACGATGGCAACGGTCATGAGGCGTTTTTGTTCGGTTGGATCTTTTGATGATTCGGCGAGTTCGAGGGAGTTGAGGACTTTTTGTCTGATTCGGCGCGAGTCTTCTAGGGTCTTCAGGCCGAGGGTGTGTTCGGCCCAGTGGTCTTTGCCGAAGTAGGAGGTTCGGGCTCCGGTGGCAAGGATGAGGTAGTCGTATGAGTGGGTGGTTTGATCGGTTGTGATTTCTTTTTTCTGGGGATTGATCTTGGTGACACTTTCCAGTAAGACGGAGACATTGCGAGAGTTGTCGAAGATTGAGCGGAGAGAGCGTGCGATTTCGACAGCGGAGAGGGAGGCTGTGGCAACTTGGTAGAGGAGGGGTTGGAAAAGGTGGTGGTTTTGACGGTCGATGAGGGTGACTTGGAAGCGTTTGTCGTTGGCAAACTTTTTGGCAGCGGCAAGTCCGGCGAATCCTCCTCCGATGATGACGATGCGGGTCATGGTGTTTAGGGTGAAGTGGGTGAAGGTGATTTGCGATGATTGATTTAGAAATTTCGAGTATTTTGTGGTGGAGTTTTTTGCCGAAGAGACACAGGGGTCACAGAGTGGCGCAGAGGTTTTTGGGGTTGGCTGGTGGAGTTGCAAAGTGGGGGTGAGAATCGAGGTGGTTGAGATTGAATGTTTTGGTTGTTGGATAATTTAGGAATGGATGTCATGGTGGGCTTATGAAGTTGGTTGTGACTACTAACCGGGCACGGGAGCTCTGTGTCCTGGATGATTTGTTGGTGATGTTTGGTTCTCTGAAAGGCAAATCGTAGGGGCGGTTGAGTCAGTTGAGTCAGGAGGTGCGCTGGTTTGTCCGGGAGGCACCTGATGGTTGGGAGAATTTGGTATCGGATGGGATGCCGAGAATTCTCGGAAGGTTGTTGTCGATGCGCGGGGTGGAGAAGGATGAGGTTAATGGGTTTTTGAAGCCTAGGTTGGCAGAGTTGTCGGATCCTTTTGAGATTCCGGAGTTGGAGTTAGCGGTCGAGAGGGTCTTGCAGGCGGTTGACCGGAAAGAGCGGATTTGTATTTATGGCGATTATGATGTCGATGGGGTGACGTCGATCGCGTTGTTAAGTTTGATGTTGAAGGAGTATGGCTTAGAGGCTGGTACTTTTGTGCCGCATCGGAGTGCGGAGGGGTATGGTTTGAGTGAGGCTGGATTGGAAAGGTGCTTGGGGGAGTTTGGAGAGATTGATTTATTGGTGACTGTGGATTGTGGGACGGTTTCGAATGAGGCGATTTCGATGCTCAAGGGAAGAGGGGTCGAAACGGTGGTGGTGGATCATCATGAGATTGGTCCTGAGGGGAGGCCGGATTGTGTGGCTTTGGTGAATCCGAAAGCGTGGGGCGATTGTCGGGAGTATTTGTGTGCGGCTGGGGTGGTGTTTAAGTTAGCTCATGGGTTGTTGAAGAGGAGGCCGGTGGAGGGTTTTGATTTGAAATCGGTTTTGGATTTGGTGGCGGTGGCGACGATTTCGGACATTGTGCCTTTGGTGGATGAGAACCGATTGTTGGTCAGGCATGGGTTGAGGGTGCTGGAGGCGACAAGCCGGCCGGGCTTGCGAGCGTTGTTAAAGCAGACGGGGTCTGAGGGAAGGCTGACGAGCACGGATATTGGTTTTCGGATTGGTCCTCGCTTGAATGCGGCAGGGAGGATGGATGAGCCTGAGAGGGCGTTGGCTGCGTTGATGACCGAGTCAGGAGGTGAGGCGATGGGTTTGGCTGAGGAACTGGAGAGATTTAACCGTAGTCGTCAGCAGTTGGAGCAGGGGATTTTTTCGGAAGCGATGGAGATGGCGAGAGAGTGGGAAGATTTGCCGATCATCGTGGTGGGGTCGAGGGATTGGCATGCTGGGGTGGTGGGGATTGTGGCGTCCCGTTTGATGAGGATGCATCACAAGCCTACTTTTGTGATCGCGATTGGCGATGATGGTGTGGGGAAGGGAAGTGGTCGGAGCGTGGAGGGGGTTTCTTTGGTTGAGGCGATTGGAGCGTGTCGTGATTGTTTGTTAGCTGGGGGGGGGCATCATATGGCGGCGGGTTTGAGTGTGCATGAAGATCGAATGGATGAGTTTCGGGAGGAGTTTGCTAGGTTTGTGATTGAGACTTGTTCGGGGGAGGATTTGGTTCCGAAGGTGACGGTTGATGCGGAGGTTGAACTGGGGGATTTGTGTTTAGATTTTTTGGGTAAGTATGAGTTATTGCAGCCGTTTGGAAGTGCGAACCCGCAACCAATGTTTATGGCGCGTGAGGTTTGGTTGGTGGAATCTCCGAGGCGGTTGAAGAACAATCATTTGAAGTTGTTATTGAGGCAGGGCTTTGATGAGCGGGAGGCCATTTTCTTTGGTGGTGGTGCTTTGGATTTGCCGGATCCTCCTTGGGATATCGCGTTTACCGTTGATCGGAATGTGTTTCGGGGTCGGGTGAGTGTCCAGGTGAGTATTCAGCATGTGCGGGCAGCGTTGCCTCGTGGCGTATGAGGGTGGGAGATCCGATTGATCAGTTTGTGGGAGTGAAGGGTAGGGAGGCGGAAGCTTTTAAAGTGGCGGGGTTGGAGACGGTGAAAAAGGTTTTGGATTGGTTGCCGAAGAGGTACGAAGATCGCAGGATGTTCGACGCATTTCCGGCGATGGCTGGAGCTCCGGCGGTGTGTTTGCGCGGGTTGGTGGTGGATACTCAGAGAAAAGGTTTTGGTGGAAGAGGGTTCTATGAGGCGGTTGTTGAGGATGGTGGGGGTGGAGGGTTGTCTCGGGTGGTGTGTCGGTGGTTTCATATGCCTTTCTTACATAAGGTTTTAGCTGTGTGAGGTGGTTTTGTATGGTAAGCCGAAGGACAGTGGGGGGCGGGTCGTGATCGATCATCCGGAATTTGAGGTCGTTTCTGAGGATGTTAAAGGGGTGCATTTGGATCGGATTGTTCCGATTTACCGCAATATCAGTGGAGTGACGCAACGGAGGTTGAGGGAAGTTGTGTTTGGGTTGTTGGAGGTTGTTGATGTTGAGTCTTTGCGGGCGGACTATGATGTTGATCCGACGTATCCTCGGGCGGATGCTTATCGGGAGGGGCATTTTCCGAGTGAGGTGGAGCAAGGTGATGCGGCGCGGAGGTATTTTGCGAAGGAGGAATTTGTTTTGCAGCAGTTGCAGGTTCTTTGGCGAAGGAAACAACATTCGGAAATGAATGGGCGGGTTTTGGGGAAGAAGATGTCTTTGTTGAAGGAGTTTTATGATTCGTTGCCGTTTGATTTGACGGGTGCACAGAAGCGGAGTGTGAGGGAAATTATCGGTGATATGCGTGAAGGGCGTCCGATGAATCGTTTACTTCAGGGTGATGTGGGGAGTGGAAAGACCTTTGTGGCGATGTGCGCCATGTTATTGGCGGTGGATTCGGGGTGTCAAGCTGCGCTCATGGCGCCAACGCAGATTTTGGCGGAACAACATTGGTTGACTTTTCGGAAGTGGCTGGGGCCTTTGGGGGTAAAGGTTGGATTGGCAACGGGTGATCGAAAAGAAGAGGTTGAGGGGGCTCAGATTGTGATTGGTACGCATGCGTTAATTTTTGAGGGGGTGGAGTTTGAAGATTTGGGTTTGGTGGTGATTGATGAGCAGCACAAGTTTGGGGTGGCTCAGAGGGGGAAGTTGATTCAGAGGGGTTTGATGCCGGATGTGTTGGTCATGACGGCGACTCCGATCCCGAGGACCTTGACTTTGACGATTTATGGAGATTTGGACGTTTCGGTGTTAGATGAGTTCCCGGCAGGTCGAGGGAAGATTGTTTCGGGGGTTCGGGTGAAGCCCAAAGTGAGCGAGATGACGAAGTTTTTGTTGGGGCAGTTGGAGGCAGGGAGGCAGGTGTATTTGGTTTATCCTTTGGTGGAGGATAGTGAGTCGGTGAAGGCTTCTTCAGTAGTGGAAGAGCACCCAAAGTGGCAAAAGCGTTTCAAGCACTTTGAGGTTGAGCTGCTGCATGGGAAGATGGCCTCCGAGGAAAAGGAGTCGGTGATGGGGAGGTTTCGGGATGGGAAGTCGGAGGTTTTGGTTTCAACGACTGTGATCGAAGTGGGGGTGGATGTGCCGAATGCCAATGTGATGGTAATTTTTAATGCAGAGAGGTTTGGTTTAGCGCAGTTACATCAGTTGCGTGGGAGGATTGGGCGTGGAGAGCATAAGAGTTATTGTGTGTTGGTGACCGATGGGAAGAGTTCGGATGGAGTTGAGAAGTTGGAGGTTTTGGCCGGGACTTTGGATGGTTTTCGGATTGCGGAGGAGGATTTGCGGTTGAGGGGGCCTGGTGAGGTGCTGGGGACGAGGCAGAGTGGCTTGGGGGATTTGAGGTTTGCGGAGTTTTTGGTGGATACTG
>JAHDGN010000106.1 GCA_020627645.1 Akkermansiaceae bacterium | reverse complement strand
ACCCTGTAGGGTATGCGGAGGACCATCGTCAACTTTGTGAGAGACTGGGGCTACTGGGGCGGATTTTGATTGCGAAGGAGGGGCTCAACGGGACGGTGTCGGGGACGGCAGATGCATGTGCGGAGTATCGAGCGGTTTTGGATAGCGATGAACGAACGGCAGGGATTGCATGGAAGATTGATCGTGAGGAGGGCCATGTTTTTCCACGGTTGTCGATTAAGGTGAGGGATGAGGTGGTGACCTTGAATTTGGGCGAGGAGGACTTTAATCCAGTTGATTTGACGGCGACTCATTTGAATCCGTCGGAGTGGAGGGATGCGATGAAAGAGGATAATGTGGTGATGATTGATGCTCGGAATGATTACGAGTGGGAGATCGGGAGATTTGAGGGGGCTCTCTTGCCAGACGTGCCGAGTTTTCGGGATTTGCCTCAATGGGTGAGAGAGAATCGTGAAGAATTGGAGGGTAAAAAGATTCTGACGTATTGTACGGGGGGAATTCGGTGCGAGAAGTTTAGTGGCTTTTTGCTCAAAGAGGGGTTTGAGGATGTCTATCAATTGGACGGAGGGATTGTGACTTATGGGAAGGATGAGGAGGTTCGGGGTGAAGGATATGAAGGTGAGTGTTATGTCTTTGATGAGAGATTGAGTGTTCCCGTCAATCGAACTGAGGGCGCGAGTTTGGTTTCGAGGTGTGTTTATTGTAATGAGCCGTCGGTGAGGTATCGGAATTGTGCTTGGATGCCGTGTAATGCACAGTTTATTTGCTGTGAGGAATGCGAAGCTAAGAAGGGGAGGTTTTGTGAAGGGCGTTGTAAAGAAGTGAGTGTTTTGGGGAAGGCTTCCTATAACGAGTTTTAGGAGGACTGTTCTGGAGAATTATGGTGGTGCTTCATGAGATGTGAGGTTGCCGGGCGCTATGTATTGAATGAAAGTTGGTCTTCTTTTCGGGGGTGCCGTTACTCAGATCATGGTATTTTCGTAGAATCTAACGAAAAATTCCACACAGCCTTTTGCGCAACGTCATTCTATCACCTTCAACTGAACTCTCATGAAACGCTTGAGAGAAGTCGACGGATCTGGAATAAATCGAAGCGTTGAGATATCAGCTGAATTTGATTCACTCAGCCCTGTGACTCCGGACTTAAAATAAAAATCCCTACCGCCAAGTGCGGAAGCATATGGCGTCCAATTTTCAAGATCATCAGATACTTGCAAAGTTGTTATTAGATCACTTCGTGAACGGTTTCGGGTAAACTCAAATTGCTGATTCATTTGATCAATTCGAAATGGCGAATGAGTAAATAGAGTAGGCGATGAGCCGCTTGCATACTCAAGCAAGTCCGATACGGTATCTCCATCTGCATCTGCTGAACCATTTCCAGAAAGTCCATTGTCCGCCATCCATGAAGAGAACCGAGTCGCTTCATCTTGCAAAACAATTTGGTCAATCCAAACTGTATTAGTTCCCCCGGCTGCGGCATTATCTCTCTCATACTCCCAACGAAAAGTCTTCGGATTTGTCCCGAGATTATTCAAAGTGAACGAAGCCCAATCGATCTCACCGGACCAACTTCCTCGTTGATTCTCATCGACATAGAATCTTAAAACGTCAAAGTTTTGCTCCGTACTCAATTTGTATCGGAAAGAAATCGAAGGGGACGACGATACCATCGAGAAAGCCGACGTTTGACCATCTCCTGTGCGAGAATTCTGAAGAGAGTGCTGTTCATCAAAGGCGATCAAGTTTTGGGGTTCCCACGGAATAGGGCCCAATTGAGATATTGATTTTGTGGTTCCCAAGGCAAGTGATTCGTCTAAGGGGGCACGAGAAAGTTTTAACTGATAATTGCCAGTCGCTCCGTATGAAGTCCATCCTGATGGATTTTGTGCATTTGGGTTGCCTGCTCCTGCTCCAGTAAGAGAGATATAGTAGATCCCAGGTTGAAGCTCCACTTGATAATGGGTTGATCGTATTGACGTAGGGTTTTCATCATGTAGCAGATTCATCGAAGAATCATAGAGTCTCATCCGAAGGTCTACATTACTCCCATATTCTTGCGATCCTGCATAGATCGAAAGGAGACCTAACCCTCGAAAATCCACTCGAAAGACGTCTGTATCCAAAATGCTTACCCCATTTTGTGCCCTTACTCCCATGATGCCGCTCAAAGTGACCGTTTCCTCATCCACAACGATGGGATGAGCGTCCACAAAGTTGTCCTCGTAGTCATCGGCTCTCAGATCAATTCCAAGTTGGCTCATAATCACATAATCATCTTCCGTCGCAATATTGTTTCCCCCGTCGAGCTGGCTGAAATTGTTATATTCACCTCTCGACCAATGAAAAAGTGTGGTGCCATTGCCGCCGCCCATGATGGGAGCCCAAGATTCAAACCCATTGGTGTGACCGTTATAGTACTCATTCGTTCCACGTCCATCATGATCCAATCCAAGGGTGTGCCCGACTTCATGGGAAATCGTTGCCGTAGCGACATTCATTGCATCAAGATTAAAATTCCAGCACACCGAATCATCGCGAAAAGTATCACCAAAAGCCACTCCTCCACCTCCCGGATCTGCATCATCAGTCGGAGTCGAAATACACATCAATCGACGATTGCTTGGAGTGGCATCAAAGACCGCCCGTACATTCGTTACATTCACATCGAAGACAGAATAATCATCAGCCACAGCACACATGATGGCATGAATCTGAGATGCATCGAGACCAGCAGGAGCCGCATTGATGACATTATCAGACCAATCAGGGTCATTCACCACTTCTCCGTCAAAATCCAAGTAAATCACTGTTGGGGCACCTGGATTACTCTGAAAATCTGCAGCGCCGTTGTACCCAGTTGCCGCAGAATTCCCATTACCAGGAGCTCGACGCGCTCCCTTCGCATTGTGGTTGACACGGCTCTTTTGTCCAATACGAGGTTTTCCAAACCCTTCAAGAACTGGGTAAGTCGCGTCTGATTTTGCACAACGTAAGCTAGCTACGGTCGTCTCGATGGCATAAGCATCACCATCTTCATAGAAAAAGCGATGAGCTAAAGACTCTCCCTCATAAAAGACTCGTACTGTAGTGCGAAAAGGATTCTTCTGGTATACAAGGCGACCTTCATCCCCAGCAAGCTTCACGGCGATCTTGGTTGTCGTTCCTTGATCAACTCTAGCGGTCACTTCTCCCAGATATTCAAATTCACCTGCAACTTGCCAATGGAACTGATTTCCTTTCTGAAATTTCAAAAGTTGATCAGGAACCAGGGGTGGAAGATTGAAAAGCACCTCACTTGGAGCCTCATATTTGACCGGAAGAGCAGAATCAAGAGATCGAGAAAACGCCTCCCTCCGGCGAGAAAAGTCGTTGAAGATATGAGCTCTTTTTCTCTGATCAAGCCTTAGTTTGATCGGCAAATCCACTTGTGCAATATCCTTTCGAAGCGAATATTCTTTATTCTTTAGATGAATAAAGTAAATGCCGAGAAAGGGAATAAGTGGCAAGATAATCGCTGATTTTTTCATATGCGTCAATTTGAAGAAGGATCTGGGACCCTAAGTATCGGCACCAACGTTCTTACCCTTTTAATTATTGTAAAAATTTTAATTAGTAGGCCGGCCCACGACTGCCCTGAGGAATCGGGAATTCTCTCCGGGGTGTTATATCAGCTTGGTTTGCCTGACTGAGGATGAGTGGAGGTCGTTGAAAAACGGAAATTAGATTTTCGGTGGACATCAAATCAAGAGTAGTCTGTTCACTGACGAGATTTTTGCTTCTTTGGGCCGAAGAGTTTCTTAAAGAGCCAAACGACGATCCGAATTAGGAGGAGTAGACTGAGGATGATGAGGACCCAGATCCACCAGGGGAGAGGTGTTTTGGCGGATATCATTAAGGGGGTGTTGATATGGTCTTTCAGAAGGAAAGTCCAGGTGGCGGTTTTACCATCGTTGCTCATGTTGGCTCCACTGGTATTCTCGATTTGGTAGGGGAAGTGGATGGTGTAGTTCAGTTTCGAGTTTCCTAGGATGTCAGGTGAATCTCGGATCATTTTAGGAAGAGCTTCACCTAGGTTGATTTGACGGGTAAATGAGGGGGAAGTGCCTTGCCATTTGATGTCAATTTCACCGGTCATGACCGAGACTTCGCGAGGCACAGGTTTGTTTGTGAGCTCGGTGTAGACTTCTTTGAAGGTGTTACTGGTCTCAAGTAGTTTTAGTACATTATTGAAAGTGAACTCGATGTCGGCGGTGATGGGGTTTGACTGATCATTGATCTTCAATTTTGTGATTTTGATGTTGTCGTCGCGTTCATCAACGGTACGTGCGATTTGACGATAGAGGTCAATGTCGCCGATTTTTGATCGAGCTAGTTCACGGGCGAATTTTGGCATCTTGAGATCTACATCGTAGCGAAGCGATCCCTTGCCGGAGCCATTGGAATTGATCCAGATCTCCTCCGTTCCGTCGATTTCGAGACAGGAAGTGAGGAGGAATGGGCTGAGGATGAGGACTAGAAGTTTCAAGGTGTCGGAGATGAGGTATAGCCGTTTTCTTCGGCATATTTTCGAACGTCGGCAGTGATTTTCATGGAGCAGAAAGTGGGGCCGCACATGGAGCAGAAGTGAGCGGTTTTGGCTCCTTCTGCGGGGAGGGTTTCGTCATGGAAATCAATGGCCCGGGCGGGGTCGAGTCCGAGGGCGAACTGGTCACGCCAGCGGAATTCGAAGCGGGCTTTGGAGATGGCGTTGTCACGTTCTTGGGCTGCGGGGTGTCCTTTGGCAAGGTCGGCGGCATGGGCGGCAATTTTGTAGGTGATGACTCCTTCTCGGACATCATCACGGTTGGGAAGGCCTAGATGCTCTTTAGGGGTGACGTAGCAGAGCATGGCGCAGCCGTACCAGCCGATATTTGCGGCACCAATGCCGGATGTGATGTGGTCGTAGCCGGGAGCGATGTCTGTGGTGAGAGGTCCAAGGGTGTAGAATGGTGCTTCGTGACACCAATCGATTTGCTTTTGCATATTTTCTTGGATGAGTTGCATGGGGACGTGTCCGGGGCCTTCGTTCATGACTTGGCAGCCTTTTTCCCAGGCTCGTTTGGTGAGTTCGCCTTGTACTTCGAGCTCAGCGAGTTGGGCGTAGTCATTTGCATCTGCAATGGAGCCTGGGCGCAGGCCGTCGCCGATGCTGAATGAGACATCATATGTGGCACAAATGTCGCAAATTTCGTCCCAGTGAGAGTAGAGGAAGTTTTCTTGGTTATGATGGAGGGCCCATTTGGCCATGATTGAGCCTCCGCGGGAGACGATGCCGGTCATCCGTTTAGCGGTGTGAGGGACGAATGCTTTGAGGACGGCAGCGTGGATGGTGAAATAGTCGACGCCTTGTTCGGCTTGTTCGATGAGGGTATCGCGGAAGAGTTCCCAGGTGAGATCTTCGATACGGCCGTTTACCTTTTCGAGTGCTTGGTAGATGGGGACGGTGCCGATGGGGACGGGTGAGTTTCGCATGATCCATTCACGCGTGGCGTGAATATTTTTGCCGGTTGAGAGGTCCATTACGGTGTCGGCGCCCCATTTGGTGGCCCAGCGCATTTTTTCGACTTCATCATCGATGGTCGATGCGACGGCAGAGTTGCCGATGTTAGCATTGATTTTGACGAGGAAGTTGCGCCCGATGATCATGGGTTCTAGTTCCGGATGATTTATGTTGGCGGGGATGATAGCGCGGCCGCGGGCGACTTCTGAGCGAACGAATTCGGGTGTGATCAGACTTGGGATCTCGGCTCCGTAGGATTGCCCTGGGTGTTGGTGATTCATGGCATTCCGGGCGACCTGTTTCATGGGGTCGATTTCGGAAGGGCGGGGCATTTCATAGCCAGTGGGGGTAGCGTTTTGAGAGGCGATGAAGTCTCGGATTTGGGGTGAGGCGTCTGAGGGGATTTCATCGAGAGTGGGGTAGCGATCGTGGATGGTTTTGAATTCTTCGAGGCGGCCCATATTTTCGCGAATGGCGATGAATTCCATTTCTGGGGTGATGATGCCTTGGTCGGCGTAGTATTTTTGGGTGACTGGATGGCCAGCGGACGCGCGAAGTGGTTGGCGCTTAAGGCCTGGGTATTCTTTGAGTTTGTTTTTGGAAGATTTATTCTCGTTATACCGTTCGGCGTGTTCATCTGAAAGATAGCCGTTGTCGGAGGGTTTGACGTCGCGCCCCTGATACTCTTCGACGTCATTTCTGGAGAGGATCCAATCGCGGCGAAGAGCAGGAAGGCCTTGGGTGACATCGCCATTGAATGTGGGATCGCCCCAGGGACCTGAGCAGTCGTAGACACGAATGGGGGGATTTTCTTCGGTGCGTCCGTTTGGGTGTTCGGTGGGGGAGAGTCTGATTTCTCGCATCGGGACGCGGAGATCCGGATGAATTTGTCCTTCGGCGTAGATGCGGGTGGAGTTGGGGAAAATGGTTGGGTCTTTGGCAATAGCTTCGAGTTCTGCCGAGTTATCGATATCTTCAACAAAGTTGCCGGTGTAGTCGGAACGTTGTTTTGAATTTTCTGGAGTGATGGGGGATTGATCGCCGGAAATCATGGTTCTATTTTGTTTTGAAGGTTTGAGTCGAATGAATGAAAATTAAAAAGCCTGTCGTTGTATCAGTGACAGGCGTGAGCAAGATTTTTGGTCTGACTCCCGGTGCCTCAGTGAGGCGAAACCCGGTGGTGAGGGTATGATCTCAGGATTTCCGGTTGGACCGGAAAAACACCCCTGTCGAATTGTTCTGGGGTATTGTGAGGGGGGATTGAAGAAATGCAAGGGATCTGATTGGAATGACCTTTTGAGGGATTTTGGGGCTTGGGTTGGGGTGGTTGATGAGTAGGGTTTGTGTCGAAGTATGACGTCGGTATTGGTTCGGAAAATTTTTGGGCTCAATTGGGTTCTCATTTTGACGATGTATGGGCTTTTGGTCTTTGGGGTGTATGCGATTGAGAGTGCTGCTCGTCATTTGCCGGGGCAAGGTGGGGTGGGCGGCGGCGAGTTTTTTGCGGGAAGGCATCAGACGTGGATTATGATTGGTTCGGTGGTCTATTTTGCGACGGCTTTGTTGGATTATCGTTGGGTGAGGTGGTTGGGAGTACCGCTTTATGTGGTGGGAATTGTGCTGACCTATAAGGCTATGGGGGTGGATGATGTGGTGCATCGCTTGTCGTTTGGTCCGATCAGTTTTCAACCGGCTCAGCTGGCGATTGCGGCAGGGATTATTGCGATTGCGACCTTAGCCCAGGATTTGCCTAAGTTGCATCGTTTTTTTGGGGAGCCAATTTTTCTGATTTTTTTGATTGGGGGATTGACGGGGTTGCCATTTTTGATGGTGGTGAAACTGGGTGATATGGGTTCGGCCTTGGTTTGGGTGCCGGTGGCGGTGGTGGCTTTGTTGGTGAGTGGGATTCCTTGGAGGTATTTGATTTTTATGACGGCGGTGGCGGTTGGGTTGTTGCCGCTGGCTTACTTTGCGGTTTTGCCATCGGTGTCTGAGCGGGGAACGCAGCGAATTGAGATGTATTTGGATTCTGTTCAGTCAGGAGAGGTGGAGCTGACCGATGAAACGTGGGCGCCCTATTGGGTTTCGACGGTGGTTGGGAAAGCGGGTTGGAAGGGATTGGGCTGGAATGCGACGGAGAAGGAGGGGTCGTTGCACGATAAAAAGTATGTGCCGTGGAAGACAGCCCATAACGATTATATTTTTGCGGTGATTGCTGAAGAGCAGGGTTTTCGGGGTGGGCTGTTGTTGGTGACGGCCTTTGCGCTATTGCTGATCCAATGCTTGTTTATCGCTTTCTACAGCCGAGATTTGGCAGGAAGGATCATTGTGGGAGGGGTGGTGGGGCTGTTCTTTGCGCATATGTTCGAGAGTATTGGGATGTGTATTTTGCTGACGCCGATTACGGGGATTCCATTGCCGTTGGTGAGTTACTCGGGGACGTTTGTGGTGATTTGTATGTTTTTGCTGGGATTGGTGCAGAGTGTGTGGGTGCATCGGAGGGAGGGCGAGGAGTCGTGAAATGCCTTTTCAGACTGCTTCTTAGGTTTTCCCCCCAATTTTGATATTAGCCCGAATCGAGGTAGATTTCGTCCTATCTCACTGGATTTCAGGTCGTTGTCCTTGACTTCAAGGAATGGCAGAATGTGCAGTGGTATTATTCCCAATTGCGTATCGTGCGGCTCTCCGGGGGCATCGTTTGAATTATCGACAATTTTCGTCGGTGTGATGGGGGCGCTGTGGATTCGATGATTCCAGATGGGGGAGGTTTTGGATGACTTCCACAGGAGAGTAGAAAGAAGGAGCTGAGGGATGGGATGGTGATAAGAAAGGGGGGGATCTTTTTCATCGAGAGAATTTTTCCTTACTCGATGTTCTGAACCTGTTCTCGAATTTTTTCGAGTTCGGTTTTGGCGGTAACCACTTCTTGAGCCATTCCAGCGTGGTTTGCTTTGGAGGCGATGGTGTTGAATTCTCGGTTGAGCTCTTGGCAGAGAAAATCAAGTGAGCGGCCAACGGGGTCAGGAGATTTTAGGTATTCGAGGAAGCGTCCGAGGTGGGACTGGAGGCGAGTGAGTTCTTCTGAGATATCAGAGCGTTCGGCAAAGAGGGCGAGTTCTTTGAGAAGTCGTTCGTCGTCGAGATCGATTTCGATTCCGGCATCGCGGAGTCTTGAGTGGAGGTGTTCGCGTTGTCTGGCAACGACGTTTTCAGAGGCGGTGGCGATTTTTTGGGAGGTGGTTTGAATGGTTTGGATTCGTGTAAGGAGATCGTTTTTGAGGTCTGTTCCCTCAGCTGCACGCATCTCGATGAGTTTTTCTAGGGCGTTGTTGAGCGCGAGTTCGATGGTTGGGGTGACGGCCTCAAGATCCCATGATGAATCGTCAAGATTGATGATGCCTGAGGTGCGGAGGAAGTCGGTGGTGTCGAGCGGTGAGAGGGGGCGTTGGAGAATTTCTTCGAGTTGTTGGATTGCAGATTGGAGGGCGAGGGCACGTGGTTTATCGAGTTTTAGGTCTTCGGGTGATGAAGCCGTTTTTTCGATGTTGATGTTAATGTTGGCTCGCCCCCGAGAGATGTGGGAGACAACGATTTTGCGAAGGGGGGCTTCGAGTTCAGCGAGGTCGCGGGGAAGGTTGAAATGGATATCTGCTTGTTTCCGGTTGACGGTTGAGATTTCAACCCTGGCGATTATGCCATCGCCGGCATGTTCACCTCTTCCGAATCCTGTCATTGAGTGCATGGCGAGAACTTGAGTTGTTAGAGGGTTACTGCCGATCTTTTTCTTCGGATTCCTGTTCGTCTTCATCTTCCGGAGTTGAAGGCGCGTG
>JAHDGN010000557.1:1218-1511 GCA_020627645.1 Akkermansiaceae bacterium | reverse complement strand
CAACCCAGCAAATCCGAGGGGGGCTCCCCCCTCTCAGATCGGCAATGGATCCCAAACTTCAATTCCACTCGCTAAACCATTTCAGCCAACCTGCGACAGACCTCCTCCACATTCTCTCGCGAATTAAACGCCGAAATCCGGAAATATCCTTCACCCGCAGCACCAAAACCAGCGCCAGGTGTCACCACAACTTGCGCCCCCTCCAACATCTTTTGGAACATCCCCCAACTATCCACCCCCTCCGGACACCCTACCCAAACATAAGGAGCATTCTCCCCACCCCAGACCTTCAA
>JAHDGN010000557.1:0-1208 GCA_020627645.1 Akkermansiaceae bacterium | reverse complement strand
ACCCTAATCCCTCACATGCCTCACGCAACAACCGCGCATTCCCCATATAATGCTTCACCAACTCAGCCACCTCCGCTTTACCAGCCTCAGAGTAAATCGCCTCCGCTCCTCTCTGTACCGGATAACTTGCTCCATTGAACTTAGTAGAATGACGACGTCCCCATAACTGCTTCAAAGGCACCCTCTCGCCAGAATCACTCGCACCAGTCACCGTCTCAGGAATCACCGTGTAAGCACAACGAACCCCCGTAAATCCACCATTCTTCGAAAATGAACGAAACTCGATCGCGCACTTCTTCGCTCCCTCGATTTCATAAATCGATTTAGGAACAGACTCATCCTGCACAAACGCCTCATAAGCTGCATCATAAAGAATCACCGCGTCATTCTCCAAAGCATACGCCACCCATGCCTCCAACTGCTCCCGAGTCGCCGTGGTCCCCGTCGGATTATTGGGATAACACAAATAAATCAAATCAACCTTCTCCTCCGGAATCGCCGGAACAAAACCATTTTCAGCAGTGCACTTCAAATAAACCAACCCTTGATATTCTCCAGCATCATTGGCTTCCCCTGTATTTCCCGCCATCACATTCGTATCCACATAAACCGGATAAACAGGATCCGTCACCGCAATCTTATTTCCAGGCCCAAAAATATCCAAAATATTGCCCGAATCACACTTCGAACCGTCAGAAACATAAATATCTCCAGCATCAATTCCCAAGCCAGCATAAGCATTCTCAGCGATCGTTTCCCTCAAAAATGGATAACCCTGCTCCGGGCCATAGCCACGAAATGTTCCCCGATCTCCTAACTCATCAACCGCCTTCTTCATCGCTTCCCGAGCCGCCACCGGCACCGGCTCAGTCACATCACCAATCCCACATCGAATCAACCGCTTCGCCTTCTCAGGCTCCGCTTCTGTGTAGGCCGTCACCCGCCGCGCAATTTCAGGAAAAAGATACCCTGCCTTAAGCTTCAAGAAATGGTCGTTAATTCGTGCCATGCCTCCCCATATCTCGCAACCCCCGTCCTCGCAAGCCCTCGACAAAAAAAAGAGCGCCCTCAGTCACCCAAGGACGCTCTTAAAACATTCAACAAGCTCCGATCTTACTGGGTCGGTCGTGCGACTAGCTTCACATAAACCCTAG
This sequence comes from Akkermansiaceae bacterium, assembly GCA_020627645.1. GTDB lineage: Bacteria > Verrucomicrobiota > Verrucomicrobiia > Verrucomicrobiales > Akkermansiaceae > SW10. Next base: position 54 of record JAHDGN010000557.1, on the reverse strand, counting down.
GCCGAGAAGCAAATTCCTTACTCAACCGAACCGTCACAACCTCAACGTTATTCG
>JAHDGN010000105.1 GCA_020627645.1 Akkermansiaceae bacterium | reverse complement strand
TGAGGGATGTTCCCGTTTGCATCGAGGAGGTCGTCTGTTTTGGCGTGTAGTGATGAAGCTGCTGCAAGGACAACGCAAGTGGTGGCAAGGAAGAAGGGGACGAGGAGGCCGATGGAGAGATCGGTGATCGAGAGACCGCGATGTTTTGGTCCCCACTTTTTACGAAGGAGAGTGTAGGGGAGAAGCCAGGTCATATTGATGCCAACGGCGAGGGCGAAGGCCGCGATGATTTTGTCGCGCTGGGTGTTGGCGATATGTGACGTCCACCATTCGGACGAAGAGCCCGTCTGGTTGATGAGTTCTTGGTAGGCGGGGGCTGGTTTGAAGAGGAGGGAGAAGTCAGGAACGAGGCCAGAGAAGATCTGGGAGAAAGGGATTGTGTCTGCAGAGATGAGGGTTCCAACGACGGCGAAGAAGGAGAGGACAATTAGTCCAACCATCAGCTTGATGATGATATCGACAGTTTTGGCTCCTTTGTTTCCTGATTGGTAGAGTTGGTTGACGATCAGAGCGATGCCAAGGAGGGCGACAGAGATAGCGACTTTGGTTGCGATTCCATCTCCGAGGGAAGGGAAGAGATTTTTCGTGATGGCGCCTACGCTGAGATTGAATTGAGGCATGGACCAGACGACGTTAGCCATGATGGTGGCGATGAGCCATGACCAGCCGAGGAGTGGGTGAATGTTTTGGTTGACGGAGTGGAAAGGCCGCTGCTGGGTCGACAAAGTGGTGTAGGCGATGGCGCAGAGCATGACGATGCCGCAAATCATGGCCAGTGGCTGAAGCCAAAGCAGGCCGTATCCGGAGATGACGCCGAGGTAGAGGGCGGCACCGAGTGATCCTCCACCGAGAGTGATGGCACCTTGAAGCCAACCGGGACCGGAGATTTTCGCGTAGGCTAGGAATTTTTGGATTCCTGATTTTCCTTGGACAGAATCGATGACGTCGAGTTCGCGTTGGTATTGGTCCTGATTACTCATGGCGTGGGAGGCATTGTGTTGAGGATTGCTGATGGGAAAAGGAAAAATGACGGTCTTTGTTACTGAGTGTTGCGAGAACCGTTTCCTCAGGGCAGAGTGGCGGGTATGTCGGCTATCGAATCATCGCCTGCCCCAGGATCGCTTGCGAACGATTTGCAAGTTTTGACTAAGGTTCGTTTGAATACCTTTGTCTTGATTACGACTTTTTTTGGTTTCTTTTTGGCCATTGATGGAGGATTGATCGAAAATTGGCTGTTGTTGTTGAATACTTTGGTGGGGACGGCGGCTTCGGCGTTTGGTTCGGCGGCATTTAATCAAGTGATGGAAGTTGAGGATGATGCTAGGATGCAACGGACTTCTGATCGGCCTTTGCCTTCGAGGCGAATGGGGGTGGTGAAGGCTTTTCTCATCGGGTGGGGCTTAGCGGCTTTTGGAGTGATTCATTTGGCGGTGATGGTGAATCGAGAGGCTGCGATATTGGCGGCGATTACGATTGGGATCTATGTGTTCGTGTATACCCCAATGAAGAAGTGGAATGGGGTGAATACTCTGGTTGGGGCGATTCCCGGGGCGATTCCACCGTTGATTGGGTGGGTGGGAGCAGGTGGTGGCTGGCAAGTATGGGGCGGGTGGTTTTTGTTTGGGGTGTTGTTTTTTTGGCAGTTGCCTCACTTTGTATCGATTAGTTGGCTTTGTCGGGAAGAATATGAAGGGGCCGGGTATCAAATGTGGTCGAATGGAGATGTGTCGGGCCGTCGAACTCAGATCTTGTTTGTTTTGTTCTCTTTTTGTTTGGTTTTGTTCGTTTTTTTGGGTGCTTCGCTTGGATTATTTGGATGGTGGTTTGGTATTTTTCATCTGATCTTAGTGGCGATTTTGGGGCGTCCGATCCTTAAAGTTGGGGTGGGAGATGATCGTTTGGCGATGCGGAGATCGTTTTTGGGGACGCTTTTGTATTTGCCGTTAGTTTTGGTCGTTCTTGCCTTTGCCTGGAAGTGAGGTAATTTCCGCGCGTTGTGGATGTAAGTCAGCTTGAGCCAGCCGAGAGAGATCCCAAAAAATTGAGATCGACTGCGATTTGGTTAGTCGTATTGATGCTCATCAGTGCGGTGGGAGTGTCGATTGGGTATCATCAGTATCAAAAGCGGACGGCTCAGAGTGATCGTCCGACGATGTTGACGAAGCTGATCGGTAAGGGGAGTGCGATTGATCTGACGAATGCAGAGGGAGAGGTGAAGAATATTCAGGATTTGAAAGGAAAGATTTCTTTGTGTGTGATCGTTCCGAGTGTGAAGAATGAGCAATCTAGGGAAAGCTTAGAGGTTCTTAGGAAGGTTCAGGAGAGATATGAGGGAGCAGAGCAAAAGCCTAGGTTGGTTTTTTTTGTTCTTGATGGGAGGGATGATGATCCTTCGAAGATGAAACTGCTATGGCCTGAATTTGGTGAGGGGGAAAATGTTTGGCGCATTGCGGCTGGAAAGAATGCTAAGTCAGATGTGAGAAAGTTTTTGAAGAACAAGTTGAGGTATGGAGTTTACCCGGAGGAGAAAGAGGATGGTTTTTCATACGACAGCAAGATTGTGTTGCTTGATCAGCATCTCCATGTGCGAGGGGTGCCAGGGACCCCAATCGGCTGGGATTTTAACATGATCTCGGGTCATTGGCAGGAGTATGAGGAAGCGGTTGAGAAGCATGGTGAGGATCAGGTGGTGAAGCCTCGGATTTCGTTAGAACGCATGGAGGATCTTTTGTTTCGGTCGATCGACTATTTGTATGCGAATCCTGAGGAGAAAGGACAAAAATGACGGATAAAAAGAAGATTTTGATGATCTATGTGGGTGTTGGGGTGATGTGTTTGTTAGTTTTGGGGATGTCCTTTTTTTTGGCGACGCTCAAAAAAGAGAAGCGAAATCGAGAGCCTCTTGCAGTGGGGTTTGGGGCTGAAGAGGTGGAGGAAATTAAGGAGCTTGAGAGTGATTTGGAGTTGCTCAAGGACAATGGGGAAAGAGTCCGGTTTTCTGATCTCAAAGAAAAAGTTTGGTTGGTGGTTCAGTTTTATGCCGCGTGTCCTCAGTGTGCCAAACGCAACCAGCAGGGGTTGTTGGAAGCTTACCAAAAATTTAGAGATCGAGATGACTTTGTTGTCGTTTGTGTCTCGATTGATCCTGATGCAGATACGGGTGAGGGCTTGAGCACGATGAGATCTGCGTTGGGGGTGGATTCGTCAAATTGGTGGTTTCTTAAGGGGGATCAGAGAGCTGTTTGGGATTTTATGTCTCGGGAGATGTGGTTTGCTCGAGTGGAGGAAAATACGGAGCCGGCTGAAATTGCGGCCAAGGGGAGGTGGGTCCATGATATGGGGATTCGCGTTTTTCGTGGGAATACAATGATTTCAAAATGGGATGAATCGAAGAAACGAAAGCGCCTGTTTCAGGCGATTGAAAGGGCGTTCAGCGAATTGAATTCTTCCCCCAAAGAGAAACTCAGTCATGAAAGATTTATTGACTAATCAGTCTGTCCAGGAGGCGAAGGCCAAGGTTTTGAAGCGGATCGTTTGGGTCGTTACGGTTGTTGTTTTAGGCTTAGTGGTTTTGATGAGAATGCCTGACAAAATTCCAGTATCCGAGGGCGCTGAACAACTCATTCGGAAGCTTCCTAGCTTGATTGCTTTGTTAAACACCCTAGTTGCTGCGTGTCTTTTGGCGGGGCTTTGGAGTGTTCTACGAAAAAAGTATGGGACGCATCGTATGTTTATGACAATGGCGTTGGTTCTGTCGGCAGTTTTTTTACTGTGTTACGTCACTTATCATTTTACTACCGTCGAGACGAAGTATGGCGATATTGACCAGGATGGTCAGATCGATGAGGGGGAGGCAGAGCATGTGGGGTCTTCCAGGTGGGTTTACCTGGGGATTCTCATTTCGCACATTGTGACCGCGGCAGTCAGTTTTCCGATGATTCTCATGACCTTTGTGCACGCGTGGACTCGCGATTTTAAGAAGCACAAAAAGTTAGCAAGGTGGGTCTTTCCTCTTTGGTTCTTTGTGGCGGTCACGGGCCCGATTTGTTATTGGATGCTCAAGCCTTTTTACCCTTCGTAGCCATCGGTTTATTTTTGGTAAAATTTGTCGAGGTGTTCTTGCGCGAAGCGTTGGAGTTGTTCTGCGATTTTGGGGTGCTTTTCGATGACGTTGTGTGCTTCTTTGGGGTCATTTTTTAGGTCAAAGAGCGACAGGGGAAGTTTGAGATGTTTGTTGGCACCCGGTTGCCCGTCCATTCCGGGTGTGGGAACGATTTTGTAAGAATGAGGTAAATGTAGTTTCCAACGGCCGTTTGATGAAAGGATAGCTTCAAGTCGCTTGCCCATGGAAAGGGCGTAGTAGCGGTGGGGGTTTGGGCTAGAGGATTTGTTGGTGATGAGATGAGTGACATTTTTCCCATCAATTTCGTTTTTGGGCAAATTGATGCCTGCGAGGGATGCGATCGTGGGGGTCATGTCGATTGAACAAAATGTCCGATTTGAAATCGTTCCCGGGCTGATTTTTTTTGGGTATTTGATTAGTGGCAGGCAACACGTTTTCCTCCGTCGAAGCTGGTGGCTTTGGCTTCGCGGAAAGGGGTTTTTCCTGCGTGATTTCCGTAGTTGAGCCAAGGCCCATTGTCTGAGGTGAAAAGGATGAACGTATTTTCTTCGATGCCGTTTTCTTTGATGGCATTGACGATTTTTCCGACAGACCAGTCGATTTCCATCATCACGTCTCCATAGAGGCCGGCTCCGGACTTTCCATTGAATTCATTGCTGCAAAACAGTGGAACATGAGGCATCGGATGTGGGACGTAGAGGAAGAAAGGGGAGTCTTTTTTACGATTGATGAAGTCGACAGCGTGTTCTGTGCACCATTTTGTGAGATTTTTTTGATCATCAGCTTCGACGTCTGGGATGGTGATTTTGCTGTTTTTCCAGTATTGAAGTTTGAATTGATCAAACTGGCGGGTGATGGGATGATGTTGCCACATATCGTTGGAATACATGAGTCCTGATGACTCATCGAAGCCTCGAGCGGGAGGGCGAGTATCGGGTTGATCACCGAGATGCCATTTTCCAAAGATCGCTGTGGCGTATCCGTGGGGTTTGAGGATTTGAGCAAGGGTTTTGAATTTGGGGTTTAGGCCTCTTGCTCTTGGACCGTGAGCTCCGGTCATTTTGGTTCTACATGGGTAGCAACCGGTGAGGAGGGCTGAGCGGGAAGCTGAGCAGATGGCCTGAGGGACGTAGAAGTTGTTATACTGGCCCCCTTCCTGCGCTAGTTTGGCTACGTTTGGGGTAGGATAGGGGGGAGTTCCAAAGGGGGCGAAGTCTGACCATCCGGAGTCATCGAGAAAGATGATGACAAAATTTGGTTTTGTCGACGCAAGGGCTCCGATGGTTGTGAGGAGAAGAAGTAGCGAAACTTTTTTCATGTTTGTTTCGCTACTTACGTTTGGTGGAGGTTTAGTCTTTTCGTTTTAGTTGAGGGAAGAGGACTACGTCTCGAATTGTTTGAGCGCCGGTCAGAAGCATGATGAGGCGATCAATTCCGATCCCGATTCCTCCAGCGGGCGGCATTCCGTGTTCGAGAGCCTCGACGAAGTCTTCGTCGATTTCCTGTGCTTCTCCGCCTGATTGTTCGTGGAGGCGTCGTCTCTGGGTATCTGGGTCGTTGAGTTCCGAATATCCGGGTGAGATTTCTTGTCCGTTGATGATGAGCTCATAGACATCAATCACCGATGGGTCCTCGGGGTTTTCTTTTGCTAGGGGGATGAGCTTGGAATCAACATGGGTTACGAAACACGGGTCGAAGGTGTGCTCCTCGACAAGTTTTTCGAAGACTTGTTGAGAGACTTCGTAATCTTCCAAGTGGTCGTGAATTTCTAGTTTGAATTCGGATTTTGCTTTTGACCGTCGTTCATCAGGGGAGAGTTCGAACCAATCTTCTCCGGCTGCTTTCTTGATGAGGTCACGGTATTTTTCTCTTTTCCAAGGACGAGAGAGGTTGAGAGTTCGAATGACTTCGCCGTCGTCATTTTTGTGTTCAATTTGAAGGGTTCCAAAGAATTTTTCGGCTAGGTGGCAAACGAGTTCTTCCACCAGGTCTGCCATGATTTCGAAATCGGCGAAGGCTTGGTAAGCCTCGAGCATTGTGAACTCTGGGTTGTGTCTGCGTGAGATTCCTTCGTTTCGGAAATTTCGATTGAGTTCGAAGACTTTGGGCATCCCGCCGACAAGCAAGCGCTTTAGGTAAAGTTCGGGTGCGATTCTCAAGGTGAGAGGCATATCGAGAGCGTTGTGATGTGTCTCGAATGGTCGAGCTGCGGCTCCCCCGGCGATGTCGTGGAGCATTGGAGTTTCGACTTCAAGGTATCCTTTTTCGTGAAAGAAATTTCTGATTTCGGCGACGATTTTGGATCGAATAATAAACAGGTCGGTGCTTGTCTGATTGGACATTAGATCGAGATGTCTTTTCCGATATTTGGTTTCTCGATCGGAGAGCCCGTGCCATTTGTCTGGCATCGGTCGTAAGGCTTTGGAGAGGACTGTTAGTTTTTGAACTTTAAGAGATGGTTCACCTTTGCCGGTTGTGAAGGTTTCGCCTTCGACTCCGATCCAATCTCCGAGGTCGAGGCATTTGTAGCTTTCCCACTCGGGCTCTGAGAGTTCTTTCTTGTTCAGGTAAATTTGGATTCTGCCGTTGGCGTCGCCCAGGCTGGCGAAGACGGATTTGCCCATGTCTCGAATCGCTAGCAACCGGCCGGCAATCGAGGCTTGTTTTTCGTTTTCGAACTCGGCTTTGAGTTGTCCTGGGGTTGTATTTGTTTCGAATGCTTGTCCAAAGGGGGCGAGGCCGAGTTCTTTGAGTTTCGCCATTTTTTCGCGGCGTACTGCGATGAGTTCTTCGGCTGTTGACTGTGGTCCAGAGGATTGAGTATCGTCGCTCATTGGGGGCGGACTTTAGGTTTGAAGAGGTATTTGAACAGCGCAAACGAGCAGCATTTAAAAAATACTGCAGAAAAGTCTTGATGACTGACCAGGTATCGCCCATATTCATGACGTTGGCCGCAGCAAACGGTTACAAAAAATTTTCAGGAATTTGGGGGGGACAGCAGCCCTGCGCAGCTTAAAGTTGCCGGGGCTGCTGCATTTTTAGGGGTTTGGCTCTTTTTTTAGCGATGATTTTGGAGGGCGAGTGGGTCTGAAAGTGAAGGGGAGCTCTATAGGGTATGCGGCTTTAGTCTTCGGTCGAGGTATCCGCAACACTCCCTCTTCCTGTCTTGCTCATTCTAAAAACCGCCTCGTCATTCCGTGATTTTGAAACTGGAAATGGGATTGTCAGGTGTCGCGGCTTGTTTGAGGACTTTGATATTTTCCGGCTCGAAATCCCTGGAAGAGATGTTTTCTTCAATTGAGATGCCCATATGCCTTCTTTTTTTGGGTGTTGCCAATTTTGAAAAGAGCTCGGTTAGTTGACTCTCTTTGGATCTTGAGGCGCTGATGGGGGACTAGCCCGAATGGTGCACTTGGTTAAGCGAGTCGTTGGGCAAGAAATGCTTGAAGAATCAGTGATTGAATCAAGCTTGACTGCGCGATACGCCCAAGATTGCCTGAAACGACAAGGATTCAGCCTCGGATTGTCCAAAGTATCGCTGAATCGCAGAGAGTCCTTTAGATCAACGAAATTCGGCTTAACCGAGTGCCATTCGGGTTAGGGCTGTTTGGGAGAGTTATTAGGGTGGGGCTGTGAATTTAAAAGGGGATCTCTTCCAGGGGCTCTGGAATTCGTATGATTGATTTGGGCAGCTTTGCTTCCAGGGTTTGCTTTACGGAGAGTGCGGATTCCAAATCTCCATGTACAAGAAGAATCTGTTTCGGGTTTGCCTTCATAGCAAAATCGATGAGGTCCTTTCTGGGTGAATGTCCTGAAAAGTTGAAGCTGTCGACCTGGCAGTGAATTGGAATTTGATGCGAGGCATCTAGGTGAACGAGGTCTCCTTTTTGGGCTTCTTTGATTTTTGCTGCTGGAGACTCCGGATCGGTGTATCCAACGAACAAAAGAGAATTTTTGTGGTTTTGGATAAAAGATCGGGCAAAAATATTAGAAGTTGTTTTTTCGGTCATCATGCCGCTTGAAAGGCAATAGATGGCGTTTGGCTGGTATTCTATGGGAGCTCTCCGTTTGCGCCGATTGCCGGTCTGTAGGGCCATATCTCTGAGAATTTTGAAATCGGTTCGTTGTCTTCTCGTAGAGTTGGAAAACCGATCATAGATCATCGTCATTTTGGTGCTTAGACCACCTATAACGACAGGGGTTGAGTAGGGGATTCGGCCGTCGGCTTTGAAGTTGTCGATCATGGTTAAGACTTCCTGTGTTTTACCAATGGCGAAGACGGGGATGAGGGCTGAGCCTCCTTGCTCTAGCGCTTCCAAAATTTTACTGCAGAATCGTGTTTCTTCGTTCTTACGGGATACTTCTAAAGCTCCACCATCTGACCCTCGAGTTGTTTCCATAATGAGGAGGTCGATATTTGTGATGTCGGGAAAGCTTGCTCCTTTAATTAAGGTCTGGTCATGAAAGTTTACATCTCCTGTATAGAAGAGGCTTTTAGTGCCTTTTGAAATTTTGATGCCGGCTGACCCTAGGATGTGCCCAGCGTCGTGGAAACTGATGCTGGAGCTACTATCGTTGAATTCATCTATTCTGAAGTGGGTATCGTACTTGCAATGGAGCCATGATGGGGAGAAGTGGTCGATTTCGCGATGGTGGAATAAAGGGTATTGAGGGATTCCCAGCTCGTCCCGCTGACTGGTCATGACGTTGACTGAGTTATGTAGGAGTGCTTCTCCGAGTGCGGCACAGGGTTCGGTCATGTAAACCTTCGCCGACGGTTGTTCTCTTTGGAGGAGAGGGAGGGTGCCGATGTGGTCGAGATGAGAGTGAGAAATCAAAATAGCATCTGCGGAATCGTAGCTTAATTCGCGGAACCTAGGTATCGCCTCGGCGCCCTCTTCTTTTGGGTGCATGCCGGCATCGAGAATGAGGAGTTCGTTCTCTAGTTTGACTGCGTAGGAATTCCCCCCAATTTCTGGGCGTAGGTTGAGTGATTTAAAGAAGAAATCAGACACTAAGAGTCAATTTAGTCTAACGCTTCAAAGAGGCGAGGGTTTTGTCACTTTCGGGGTTCGAATGGCCGATATTTAGGTGAAGTTAACTATTTTCCGAGGCCTTCTTAGTTTTTTGGGGGTGGGCGAACGGGAAAGAATCCCTAGATCTAGGGGATTGTGGTGAAGGAACAAAAGTTTCTCAAAAAAAAGCACCTCAAATTGTTGACGTGTCTGGGAAAGTGATTAGAGTGCGCCCCCCGGCAGCCAGAGAGGC
>JAHDGN010000104.1:4413-9461 GCA_020627645.1 Akkermansiaceae bacterium | reverse complement strand
CTTCGACGAAAATATTCTAGGACAAATCATGGGACTCAAAGTGAGTTAGCCCTGGGAATGGTTGTGGAAGAATGGGGATTGGTCTTTGAATTTGGGTGGGGGAAGGATATTTGGAGTTCGCTTTTTTGAGAGTAAGTTATGGATGTTGAGCGTTTTCCGATTGTCGCGTTGTGTGGATTTCTGGGGTCGGGCAAGACGACGCTTTTGAGGAGATGGAGGCGTGATGAGGCTTTGAAAGATGCTCCGATCATTGTCCATGATTTGAGCGAGTTTGGTTTGGATGCGGAATTGTTGGGGGATGACGATTCCAGAGTAGATGCTGGACGTTTGGTTGATGGAGTGGCTGCTCTGCATGGTCGACATGCGAGGGGATTACTGCATGAGTCTGTTGGGGCCGCTTTGGGAGAAATTGCGGCATTGGATCCGTCTCCATCGGTGGTGTTATGCGAAAGCACTGGAGCGGCGAAACCTTGGCCCTTGATCAAAGCGTTGACTCAGGACAAGCGGTTTTTTCTGAGACATTTTGTGGTGACTGTTGACGCCCTAAATCTGCATCGAGACTTTGATGACGGCAGAGCATTGACGGGGGATGTTCCTTTGACAGGAGATTTAGCGTTGCAGGGAGCTGCGGAGGTTTTGTTAGAGCAGTTGACCTTTGCGAGTGTGATTGTTCTGACCAAGGTTGATACGGTTGATGAAAAAGTCGTGGAGAGTCAGGTAAAGATTCTGCAGAGATTACAGCCCGGAGCGACGGTGGGTTTGTCGGCTCAGGCTGGTTTGTTGTTGGGGCAACTTGAGGGGACAGCTGCACCTCGAGTGACGGATTTACAAAAAAGAGCCAAGCAACTTGGTATGGTTGGCAAATCTGCGACAGCTGATGACCTCGAGGCCGTTGTTTTGCGTGATGAACGGCCGTTTCGTCCTGAGAGGCTGCATCGTGCGTGTTGCGAGAATCTGGGAACAGGTCTCTATCGAACCAAGGGTTTCCTCTGGTTGGCCTCTCGTCCGAGCGATGTATTGCTTTGGCAACAGTCGGGGAGTCAGATTGCGTTGGAGTTGAGAGGCTTTTGGCGAGCGGAATTGGCGTTAAATTCGGATGGTCAATTGTTACCGGAAGAGGTTGAGCATTTGAAGGAAATGCTCCAATCAAAGCATCCGGTTTTTGGTGACCGTCATAACGAATTAACAGTGATTGGTTTAAAGAGAGATCGGGAAGCTTTTTTGGCAGCTTTGAAGGGTGCGTTGTGCACTGACGAGGAGGTGGCAGCGTGGCAGAATGGAGAGGAATTTACGGATCCGTGGCCGACTTCTTTGAAGCGTGTCGACTAATTTGGGGGTTCTGAAAGCTTAGGAAGAGTGATTTGTTGTTTTTGGTCCCCTTGTCTCTCCAATTTTTGGGGCGAATATTTTGTGGTGCAACTGAGAATGAGACAAAAAAGGCCTTTCGTTGGGAAGATCCCAATGCGAAAGGCCCTTGATCTGATTTTTGGAAAGTTAGTCGGCTTTTTAGAGTCGGTAGTTGTTCTGGATTAAGTGATCAGCTTCTTTTCCTTCTTCCGAGGATCAATAAGCTCAAAAGTGAAAAGATGGCTGAAGAGGGTTCAGGAACGGGAACGGCGGCGAGTGCGAATCCATTCAAGGCTGATTGAGGTAAACCATCGGTATTGGCGACGCTGAATTCACCACTAGCATCTGCGGTAACGTTGAAAACAATGGAATGAGTCTCATTGTCAACAAGAGGATTTGACCAATTCACGACCCCGGAAGAAGGTGTTGCTGTACCAGATTGGATTTCCCAAACTCGATCGATATCGGTGGTCGGGCCTCCTGGATCCCAAGCATAGAGTGTCAGTTCATAAACTTCACCGGCGTTCAAGCCCGAGAAGGAAAGGGAGAGCGCTCCGGTAGGACTTGAGGCGATTAGGATATCTTCATACAGGTTTTGGTAGGAATAGGAAGGAGGTGTACCATTGCTGCTCCCTGGCCTGTTGTTAAGTTGGGCGAAGGTCGTACTTGCTTCAAGAGTGACTGTGGTTGTCCCAGAGGTCAGCGTTCCATCAGTTGAAAAATTTGCGATCGATTGGGAGCCCGAGAGGGTGGAAGGCCAGAGATCGAAGCCTGCCTGGTCATCTTGGATTAACTCAATACTGATGAGGGGAGTCGCGGCTTGAGCGGAAGAAAGGATGAGTGGTAGGAGGAGAAACGATCTAGGTTTGTGCATAACTACCTCTTAGTATTAAATTGATTCATGGGGTCAATTGATTTTTGGTTCTTTGTGGATGTTCTGGGTAAGAGCTGAGCGGTGGGGCAATCTTGACCTTTGTGATCGTGATAGGCGTGGGGTTGTTTTCTATTTGGCTAAAGTTTTTTTCTGGGGATTTTATTGGTGATCAAAACTGTGATGAACACGGCAGCCGTGCTCGTCCAGAGGGCCGCGGGAAGTCCACCGAGATAGTAGGTGAGACCTGAGAGGAGGGTGCCAAGGAGGCGTCCTCCGGCGTTAGCCATGTAGTAAAATCCGACGTTGAGAGCGGTTTTGTCGTTGTCGGAGAAAGCGAGAATCAGGTAGCTGTGGAGGGCAGAGTTCATGGCGAAGATGAAGCCGAAGATGATGAGTCCGCCCAGGATGGTGAGGGTTAGAGAGATTTGGAATTGGACACCTAACGAGATGAGGGAGCTGATGGCTAGGAGGGCGATGCCCCAGTGGAGGATCGATTTGGGTGAGGTTTTATTTTTTTGAATTTTTGGGGCAAGCGCTTGGACGATTCCATAACCGATGACCCAGGTGGCCATGAAGGCTCCGGTTGCCGAGTGAGACCATTGGAATTGAGAGCTGAGGAAGATGGGGAGGGCAACGACGAACCAGATATCACGTGAGGCAAACAAGAAAAGCCTGGCGGCAGAGAGCCAATTGATTTCGGGAGATTGAGAAAAGAGTTCGTTAAACTTCGTCTTTTGTTTGGCTTGCCCAAGAGAGTTCGGGAGTGAAAATTTGGTAAAGATCAGGATGAAGGCAAGGGCGATTGCCATGGACCAGAGGGCCCACTGGAATCCAAGGATTGTGAGGAGGAGGCCACCGAGGAAGAAACCGAAGCCTTTGAGGGCGTTTTTAGAGCCGGTGAGAAGGGCGACCCATTTGAAGAGTTTGTTTTCGTTAGGGTCTTTTGGGTTTTTGGGTGCGAGAACCTTGACGGCACTCTTGGAGCTCATTTTGGTGAGGTCTTTAGCGATGCCGGAGAGGGCTTGGGTTCCGATTATCCAGGAGATTGCGATGGGGATTGACCAGTTAGGGTTTGTTAGAGAGAGGAGGATGAGGGAGAAAATCTGAAGAGATAGTCCGAAGGTGAGGGTGATTTTGAGTCCTTTCGCTGAGGCGAGCCAGCCACCGAAGAGGTTGGTGACGATGCCAAAGAATTCGTAGAGAAGAAAGAGGAAGGCCAGTTGGAGAGCGGAGAGTCCTCGTTGATGAAAGTGCAAGAGGACGAGCATGCGGAGAGCTCCATCGGTCAGAGTGAATCCCCAGTAAGCGGCGGTAACGGTCGTGTAAGCGCGGGTGGTCAATGATTTGAGATTTAAGATTATAGATTTACGATTTTTGATTGGGAGCTGCCGCTCCGGGGATGGAGTCGATCGCTTGGTGGTGAGGGAATTATTTTTTGGCAGCTAGGGTTTTTAGGCTGGCGACGAAGATGGAGATGAGTTCGTCGCATTCGGGCAGGATCTTGGAGAGTTTAGCTGGAGACAGGTAAGTTTTGTGTTCGATGATTTTCAGCCACACCGGGGTTTCTCGGAGTTCATTGAGGGCGATTTTTTGTTTGTGAATAAAGTCTTTGTTGGATTCAGCTGCTCTTGCTTCGGCGTAGTTGGCAGCGGGGGAAGTTCCACAACGAAGGAGTTGGTTTGCGAGATGACTACCTGCGGGGGTGCTGGGGAGTGATTCAGTTAGGGTGAGAATACGAACTGCAAAGTTGATGAGACGTTCTTCAATTTGTTGAGCTTTTGGATTGGCGATTCCCATTTTTATAGGAGTGAGGCGACTTTGTTGGTGAGGTCGATCATGCGGTTGGCGTAGCCCCATTCGTTATCGTACCAGACGAGGAGTTTGAGCTGGGTGCCGTTGACAACCATCGTTGAAGGTGCGTCGACGATGCCAGAGCGAGGATCGTTAACGTAGTCAGCTGAGACGAGCGGTTTTTCCTCGTAGCCTAGGATGCCTTTGAGTTCGTTTTCAGAGGCGGATTTTAGGGCGTGGTTGATTTGCTCGGTGGTGACTTCTTTTTGAAGTTCGAAAACGCAGTCGGTGAGCGAGGCATTAAGCAGGGGGACGCGGACGGCGACACCGTTGAGGCGGCCCTGGAGTTCTGGATAGATCATGGTGATGGCGGTGGCGGAGCCAGTCGTGGTGGGGATGAGGGAATTGACGGCAGATCGGGCGCGGCGGAGGTCTTTGTGAGGCGCATCGACAATGGTTTGGGTGTTGGTGAGGTCATGCATGGTGGTGATCATGCCGTGTTTGATTCCGAAGGTTCCGTGAATGACTTTGACTGCCGGGGCAATGCAGTTGGTGGTGCAGGAGGCGGCGGTGATGAGGCGATGTTCTTCGGGGGCGTACAGGTAGTCGTTGCATCCGTAGACAATATTCAGAGCACCTTCTTTGACGGGGGCTGCGACGATGACTTTTTTGACACCTTGGTCAAAATACGGTTGGAGGAGTTCGGGAGTCCGGAATTGGCCTGAGCATTCGAGAACGATGTCACAGGAGGACCAGTCAGTGTCGGCTATGTTTTGGTTTTGAGTGTGAGAGATTCGTTGGTTGTCGATGGACAGTGAGTTTTCGTCGCTCGTGATTTGATGATCCCAGCGCCCATGGACAGTGTCGAATTCGAGAAGGTGGGCGGAGGTGGAGGCTGGACCGTGGGCCTCGTTGATTTGGATGAATTCTAGATTTGGGTTGGCAAAGCCGGCACGAAGATTGAGTCGGCCGATGCGGCCAAAGCCGTTGATTCCGATTTTTTTGCTCACACGGAGACCTATGAATGACCGGTCAG
>JAHDGN010000104.1:0-4403 GCA_020627645.1 Akkermansiaceae bacterium | reverse complement strand
ATAGATGGTTGAACGTGCACACGAATGAATCCTTTTTGTTCTGATAGGAATGAGAAATTGCGGTATTCCCATTGGTTGGGGAGAGCTGGAAGTGGGGAGTTGGGCGGTGTTGATTGTTCGGTGATGATGCCGGTATATGAGTCGAGATTGCGAGATCCTTGGACTTCGTATCTTAGTCCACCGACGGTGGCAGATTTGGAGGTGTTGCCGATGAAGTTGGCCCCTTTCAATACGGGGAAGCTCAAGTGAAAGCGGGTTTGGCCATTTTCTGCAGTGGTGTAGGAGTGGGTGCGTTCTCCATTGTTTGCAAGAGTAGGGTCGCTGCCGAATGCGAATTCGAGAAGATTAGGGAGAGAATCCTGATCTGGATCATTTTGGTAGGCTTCGTTGGTTCCGATGGTTATGTCGGGATGATTGCTTACCCAGTTTCGGTAACTGGGGCTAATACTGGTGGTTCCAGCTATGGAGAGTTCATATTTCCCACGATCTCCTTCGCTTTGGGCTCCGCTGACTTCGAGATAATATGTTCCTGATGGGGCAGTGTGTGTGATGATGGCATCGACATCGGCGGGGTTGATCGCGGAGTTGGAAGCGAGAAGTGTTCCTGCCGAATTGAAAAGGCGGAGGTTTAGACCTACGGAAGAAGCGTAGATGGGGTTGGCGGCTCGGTTTTTGACTCCTTCGACTTTTGCGGTGAATTTGCCGCCAAACCATTCAAACGAAAAATGGTCTCGGTCACTGAGTCTTTCGATTACGGCGAGGCTTTTGTGTTCGAGTAAATAAAAATTGCTGTTCGCTCCAATATCAGGGATGGAGATTCGAGTTGCCTGAGATCGGTTGTTGGAGTGGTCATCTGGGCGGAAACCGTCCCCTGTGTAAGCTCCATTGGTAAATTCAAGAGCTTTTTGAGTAATCGCCGCTGCGATCCATGCGGCATCGTCTTGTAAAACGGGTTCGTTTTCACCTGTTGCGGTGTTCACAGCCCAGTGTGAGTATTTTCCGGCGTAGTCGACGCCCATTACCGGAGAGCGGTTCCATTCGTCGATTCCGCGGTAGCTACGAATACGATTTCCTTGAGTGTCGAATTCAGCTTGATGGTTGAGTCCAATGGTATGGCCTATTTCGTGAGTCAGGCAGGTGCTTCTGGAGGTGACGACTCCGCTATTGCAGGCTGCGGTCGCTTTGGGGACGGTGGTCCCATACCTTCCGGTTGCCGAAAATCCTCCGTTCACACTTGGTGAGACGATGATGTGTGCCGTGGGAGTTGACGATTTGTCTGGGGCAACGGTGGTGACGTTGATGTCGAACATGGCGAAGTGGTTGGCGACATCTTGCCAGCAGTTGTAGATTTCGGCCTGCTCATTTGTGTCAAAGGTGAAATTGCCTCCGTAGGGGAGGTTCGGCGGTTCATCGTCACTGTCCCAAACAGTGCGACCTCCGTCAAAATCAAGGAAGATGGAGCCCGGGGCGCTCGGAAGGCTGTTCAAGATCGGAAGTCCATTTGATTGGGTTTGAAAGGATATTCCTGGAGGGATTTTGGCGGTGCCGAGTGGGCGGGTTTTGGTGGAGGTATTGGAAAGTGAGTTTGAGTGGTCATGGTGAGGATGACCGAGTGATGGATGGATGGGGAGAAATCCAATCACTATTGATATTATTTTATGCACATATACTACTATTAAAAGTATTGCTGTTTTTCAAGTCGTTCTTTTGAATACCCAGAGAGGCGGGAAGGTGGTTGTTGAATTTAATTTAACTGCAGGCAATTTAAAATGGTTTTTCGTGTCAGGCAGAGTGCTATTCTTTCATTCGTTTTCCATCGATCAAACAGTCTGAATTGACTGGTATTATTGTCAGCTTTCAGGCCGTCTTCGTTGGGATACAAAAAAACCGCTGTCGTTGTGACAGCGGTTCGAAGAAATTTTCGAAAGTTCTTACCTACTAGGAGGCGTTGCGAACTTTTTTGATGATGCTCTTAACGGTTGGAGTCGGCTGAGCGCCAAATCCGAGCCACTTATCAGTCTTTTCAAGATCGAGAGTGTAGTTTTCGCCTTCAACCATTGGGTTGTAGGTGCCAATTTGCTCAATGTAACGGCCGTCACGACGCTTGCGGCTGTCGATAGCCACAATTTTGTAGTAAGGGCGGTCTTTAGTTCCTTGGCGGGTTAGTCGAAGAGCTACCATAATTTTTTGGTTCGGGGGCGGAAGCTGCCTCAGAAATATGCTAGAATCAAGGATTTTATGGACTTTTTTCTTTGGGGAAGGGGGTGGCAATATTTGAGTGCCCCTTTTTTTGTTCTAGACTCTGCCGTTGAGTTCGAACCTATTAGCGCTGATGTCAGAATATTTTCCGAACGTTCCGAAGATCAAATACGAGGGTGCTGATTCAGATAATCCGTTTGCTTTCCATCACTATAACCCGGATGAGGTTGTTGCTGGGAAGACGATGCGGGATCATTTCAGGTTTGGTGCAGCCTATTGGCACTGCATGAGAAATGGTTTGGGGGATCCGTTTGGTGAGGGGACTGCGTTGATGCCTTGGGATAATGGGCAGGAGACTTTAGAAAATGCGTTGGGTCGAGTTCCCGTGTTTTTCGAATTTTTGGAGAAAATCGACATCGATTACTACTGTTTCCATGATCGGGACATTTCCCCGGAGGGTGAGACCTTGGCGCAGACGCATGAGATGTTTCACAAGGTGGTCGATGAGTTGGAGAAGTTTCAGAAGCAGACTGGGAAGAAGTTGTTGTGGGGAACGGCTTGTTTGTTTTCGCACCCAAGATACGCGCAGGGAGCTGCGACTTCTCCGAGTGCTGATGTTTTCTCTTATGCCGCAAGTCAGGTGAAGAACGCGATTGATGCGACGCACCGATTGGGTGGACCTGGGTATACTTTCTGGGGTGGGCGTGAGGGGTATGCTTCGTTGATTAATACGGATATGAAGCGTGAGGTTGATCATTTGGCCGCGTTTCTCCATATGGCTGTCGATTATGCAAAGAAGATTGGCTACACGGGCCAGTTTTATATTGAGCCGAAGCCTCGTGAACCGTCGACACACCAGTATGATTCTGATTCGGCGGCGTGTTTGAACTTCCTTCGTGAGTATGGTCTATTGGATCACTTTAAACTGAACATCGAGACGAACCACGCGACGTTGGCAGGGCATACGATGGAGCATGAGTTGGAGGTGGCGATGGGGGCTGGGGCGTTGGGGTCGATTGATGCCAACCGTGGAGATGAGTTGTTGGGATGGGATACTGATCAGTTCCCGACAAATATTTATGGGACGACCAATGTGATGTTGCGCTTGTTGAAGATGGGTGGATTTACGACGGGTGGTTTGAATTGTGATGCGAAGCGCCGTCGGGAAAGCCATCAACCTGAGGATCTTTTCCATGCTCATATTGGAGGGATGGATGCGTTTGCGCGTGGTTTGAAAATTGCGGCGAAGATTATTGAGGACGGACGATTTGATGAGTTTGTGAAGGCTCGTTATTCTTCGTTTGATGCTGGGGTTGGTGCTTCGGTTGAGGCGGGAACGGCTTCTTTGGAGTCATTGGATGCGCATGCCTTGGAGATTACCCCTCCGGTCTTGGAGAGTGGTCGTCAGGAGCGTTTGGAGAACTTGTTGAACGACTATCTCTAGGATTTTATGGCCTTTGTTCTTGGTCTCGATTCGTCGACGCAGAGTGTTTCGGCTGTTCTGCTGGATACGAAAGAGGGGGTGATTGTGGCGGAAGATTCGGTCAATTTTGGTCGAGATCTTCCGCATTTCAATCAACCGAATGGTTATGACGAATCGGGAGCGAGGGGGGAGGTGCATTCAAATCCTTTGATGTGGTTGGAGGCTTTGGATGTGTTGTTGTCGAGGATGAAATCTGCGGGGGTTGATTTTTCGTTGGTGGAGGCGGTTTCTGGTTCGGGTCAGCAGCATGGCAGTGTTTACTTGAAGCCGTGTTTCGGGGAGAAGGTGGGAGCATTGGATGCGGGGAAAGGGTTGGCGGACCAGTTGGCGGGGTGTTTGTCGCGTCAGAGTTCGCCGATTTGGATGGATAGTTCGACTTCGCTCGAGTGTGAGGAGATTGCATCGGCGGTTGGGGGGAATGGGGAGGTGTGTGCGAAGTCGGGGTCTGTGATGGTGGAGCGTTTCACGGGTTCGCAGATTCGGAAGTTTGCGAAGGAGGATTCGGAGGGCTGGGAGAAGACGGGGGTGATTCATTTGGTGAGTTCGTTTTTGGCTTCAGTTTTGGCGGGCCGGAGTGTCTCGATTGACTATGGTGATGGAGCGGGAATGAATTTGATGAATTTGGCGGAGAAGGGATGGGATGGAGATTTGGTCGGGGCGACGTCGGAAGATTTAGGCGAGCGATTACCTGGATGTGAAGATTCGGGGACGAAGTCGGGCG
>JAHDGN010000556.1 GCA_020627645.1 Akkermansiaceae bacterium | reverse complement strand
CTCCGTCAAACATCCCCCACTCGACCATCTCCGACATCCACACACTCCCGACGCTGGTTCATGAAAGAATGCGGAGTCGGCCTCGGAGCCATCGCTCTGACAGCGCTCGAAGCACAAGCCAACCAAAATGCCCTCGCTCCAAAACCTTCCCCATATGCCCCAAAGGCCAAAAACGTCATCTACCTCTTCATGGGCGGTGCCCCCAGCCACCTCGACCTCTTCGATCACAAACCAACCCTCGCCCGACTGAACGGAACCAAACCGCCAGCCGAACTCCTCAAAGACTACCAATCCGCTTTCATTAACAAAAACAACAACCTCCTCGGACCCAAATTCAAATTTAAAAAATACGGGAAAGCAGGAACTGAACTCTCCGAACTCCTCCCCCACATCGGTTCCATCGTGGACGACATCTCCGTCATCCGCTCCATGCACACCGAAGCCATCAACCACGCCCCCGCTCAAATCCTCCTCTCCACCGGCTCCCAACAATTTGGGCGCCCCTCTCTAGGATCATGGGTCACCTACGGACTCGGATGCCAAACCCAAGACCTCCCCGCTTTTGTTGTCATTTCCTCTGGCAGCAAGGGCCCCTCCGGAGGTAACGCCAACTTCTCCTCCGGATTTCTTCCCTCAGTCTACGACGGTGTCCAATTTCGTAACGTCGGCGACCCCGTCCTCTTCCTCTCCAACCCCAAAGGAATCACCAAAGGAAATCGCCGCGCCGTCATCGACGCCATCAACGAACTCAATCATCGACACTTCCAATCCGTCGGCGACCCTGAGATCCAAACTCGCATCGCTTCGTACGAAATGTCGGCCCGAATGCAAGAGGTCGCCCCAGAGGTCACCGACATTTCGCTCGAACCTCAACACGTTCAAGAAATGTACGGCGCCAAGCCAGGAGAACGATCCTTTGCCAACAACGCTCTCCTGGCCCGACGCCTCATTGAACGGGGTGTTCGCTTTGTCGAACTCTTCCACGAATCATGGGATCAACACGGCAACCTTTCCCGGGACCTACCAAAGAACTGCAAAGCAGTCGATCAAGCCTGTGCCGCTCTCATCAAAGACCTCAAACAACGGGGCATGCTTGACGACACCCTCGTCGTCTTCGGTGGTGAATTTGGACGCACTCCCATGAGTCAGTCAGGCCCCGATGGGCGAGACCACCACCCTAACGCCTTCACCATGTGGATGGCCGGAGGAGGGGTCAAAGGAGGAGTCAATCACGGAGCATCAGATGAGCTCGGCTTCAATGCAATCGAAGACAAAGTTCACGTTCATGACCTCAACGCAACGATTCTCCACCTACTCGGCTTCGACCACACCAAACTCACCCACCGCTTCCAAGGACGCGATTTCCGACTCACCGATGTTCACGGCCACATCGTCAAACCCATCCTTGTCTAGCCCGAATATTTCATGAAGCAGTTTGAGTCCGCCTCAGATCATTGCATTTCAGTAGGCAGACGCTGATTTCGAGGAATGACTGAATGCACATTCTGTCTTTCCTCGAAATCAAGGACAAC
>JAHDGN010000103.1:7375-9561 GCA_020627645.1 Akkermansiaceae bacterium | reverse complement strand
TACAAAACTTTCCTCGTACTTCTCTTTATTCCTTTCCTCCTCAACGCTACCCAAAAGCCCAACATCCTCTTCATCGCCATCGATGACCAAAATGACTGGATCGGATGCCTCAATGGTCACCCCAACTCCAAAACCCCCCATATCGACAGACTCGCCGCACGAGGCACCCTATTTACCAACGCCCACTGCCAATCTCCCCTCTGCAACCCATCTCGAACGAGCCTCATGACGGGCCTCCGCCCGGACTCAACCGGCATTTACGGACTCGCTCCGTGGTTCCGCACCCTCAAAGAGTTTAAAAACCTCACCACCATCCCCCAACACCTCAAACAACACGGATACACCACCTACACAGGCGGTAAAATCTATCACGGGAAACTTGGCCGAAGCCCCCAGGACAAGGAATTTGATCACCTGGGCCCACAATCAACCGGAGCCATTTTCCCACCCAAAAAACTAGTGAACACCCCAAGCACCATGCGCCTCGTTGACTGGGGTGAATTTCCACACAAAGACGAAGATCGGAGTGACTACAAAACAGCAAGCTGGGCCATCAAAACTCTCAACCAAAAACCAAAGGGACCTTTTTTTCTCTCCGTCGGCTTTTTCCTCCCCCACGTCCCTTGTTTTGCACCAAAAAAGTGGTTCGACCTTCATCCCATTCACAAAACTAAACTTCCCCTCATCAAAAGAGGTGATCGCGACGACACCCCTCGCTTTTCCTGGTACCTCCACTGGACCCTCCCCGAACCTCGCCTCCAATGGCTAGAGAAACATAACGAATGGATGAACCTAACCAGAAGTTACCTTGCCTCGACCTCATTTGTTGATGCTCAAATCGGACGCGTTCTCAAGGCCCTCGATAAAAACGGCTACACGAAAGATACCATCGTGATTCTCTGGTCCGATCACGGATGGCATGTTGGAGAAAAGGGCATCACGGGGAAAAATTCTCTCTGGGATGATGGCACTCGTGTCCCACTCATCTTCGCCGGCCCCGGAATCAACAAAGGAATCTGTTCACAACCTGTAGAACTCCTCGATATCTACCCAACCCTTTGCCACCTCACCAATACCCACCCACCCACTCATCTCGAAGGCCTCACCCTCCTCCCTCAACTCAAATCTGCCACAGCTCGTCGCGAACGCCCCGCCATCACAACTCACAACCAAAACAATCATGGCATACGTTCTCAAAATTGGCGCTACATCAGATATGCCGACGAATCTGAAGAATTCTATGACATGAAAAATGACCCCAACGAATGGCACAACCTGGCCGGGAACCCGAAATACCAAGACCTCATCACCCAACACCGGCAGTGGATCCCAAAAACCTCACGACCTCTCGCTAACGGAAGTAAACAACGAACCCTCGTCTACAATCCCAAAACAAAAAAGGCAGTCTGGGAAGGACTAGAAATTCTCCCCTCTGACCCCATTCCGATGGATGAATAACCCTCCACTATTTTTCCACCGCCGCCAAATCCTTCATCACCCCGTTCTTCCAATCAACGAGTTCCCTCATCATTTTTTTCACAATCTCAGGACGATCATCCGATAGGTCCTGCTTCTCCTCAGGATCAGCTATCAAATCAAATAACGTCACTTTCCCGCGGTCCCAAAAAAGCTTATAGCGATCATTCATCCAAACCGCTTCTTCCCCCTCTCGATTCAAAAAACCGATCGCGGTCCCTCGCCCAACTTGCTCACCCCGAATAAGTGGTAAAAGACTCACCCCATCAAAAATTCTCCCCTTCGGCAGATCAACCCCCAACACATCTAAAATCGTCGGAAAATAATCAGTAGTCACACAAGGGGCTGTCACCACCCTTTTCTCTGGAACCCCATCTGGCCAAACCAACAACCCCGGAACCCGAATTCCCCCCTCTCGAAGCGACAACTTGTAGCCAGACAAGCCGCCAGCCGACCCAACGTGCCGCGGCGACCCCTGTCGCGCGGGCCCGTTGTCAGAACAAAACCACAACATCGTATTCCCCTCAACCCCAAGCTTCTTCAGTGCCTTTCTCAAACGACCAACTTGCTCATCCATTGCACTCAAACATGCCCAATAGTGCTGCTCCCCAGCCGACCAATCCTCGTACTGCTTCAAATACTTATCTCCACCGACAACCGGAGAATGGGGAGTATGAAACCAAACCATCGCTATAAATGGAACCCCATCT
>JAHDGN010000103.1:7025-7365 GCA_020627645.1 Akkermansiaceae bacterium | reverse complement strand
TGACCGAAGCTTCAATAAATGGAACAACTCGATCCATGATCACTCGCGAATCATCACCTAACATGTTTTCCGTTATTTTTAACCCGGGCCCTGAAAAATAGTCATTTCCATAGTTGCCTCCTCGATTCCCACCCGAATCTCTCTTCCTAATTTTTCCTGGATCGATCAAAGGATCCCAAGTCGGCACCTTAGACTCCGTCACAAAACTTACATCGACCCACCGGTCCCAAGGAGGACAATAGTAGCGGGAAGGTCTCTTCGCATATCCCCCCCACCGCCGTTGGTCCCCCGCTTTCTTCGTCAATATTCCCAAATGCCATTTCCCAAAATGCCCCGTTCG
>JAHDGN010000103.1:0-7015 GCA_020627645.1 Akkermansiaceae bacterium | reverse complement strand
TGATATTCAAGATCCTTCAAAATCTTTGTCATTGGAATCTCAGACTCCTCCAACATTCCTTTCATCGCGAAAGTCACTCCCATTCGATAAGGGTGCCTTCCCGTGTAGCAACTCGCCCTCGTCGGCGAACACATCGCTGCTGCTGCATAAAACCGATCAAAAACTATACCTTCACGACTCATCTGATCTAAATGAGGAGTCTTTAAGGCCGGATGCCCTCGAAAACCAACATCCCCCCATCCTTGATCATCTGTCATCACAAAAATTAGATTGGGCCGACTGAATTCCTGGCGCTCAACTTCAGCCCTGACCCACTGAATCTGAGTGATTAAAGCGACGATTAAGATTTGCAGAATGGCACTAAAGACTTGCATGCACAAAATAGAGAAAAATGAAGTTAGGAAATCCATATTGTAAGCACTTCGAACGCCCTTTTGACATCATCCAGAGATGAGTATAGAGTGGCCCACTCCTTTGGGTTTTGTTCCCACTTTATCGACATTAATTTGAATTAACATTTCACCCCCAATCAAGCGTCAGTTTCATCAAAAACAGAATGCCTCCAATCATAATTCAACAACGAACTTTCTACTCCTCCAATATGAAAGAACACAAATCAGCATTCATCAGAGTCTCTATCCTCTCAGCTCTCTTTGCCCTCTCGGCACTCCCCTCTCTAGCATCTCTAAATCAACCCACCCTCACCTCTCCAACAACTCGCCATATCTCACAGCGAGATTCGAACAACCTTGGCTCAGTTCTTGTTTCTGGTTCTTTCCCAACCAATATTCCCGACTCAGTCGAAGCTCGAGCAATCGTCATGTCAGGGCCTAACGACAATGGAACCTCCACCTCTTGGCAAACAATCGCTTCCTCTCCTGGCACGCTTGAGTTCTCGGGCACTCTCATTGATATCCCAGCTGGTGGATGGTATCAAATCGAAGTCCGCGGCCACCTCAACGACATCCCCTCACCCGTCACCACCATCGAAAAAATCGGCATCGGAGACATTTTCGTCGCCGCCGGCCAATCCAACTCCTCCAGCTGGTCTGACTCCACCACCGTCTCCGTCTCCGATGACCGCGTGAGCGCCCGCACCTCTTTCACCGATAACACTTGGACCAAGCTCGTCGACCCCGTCACTCCAGGCGACGGCACCGGAAGCTCCGTTTGGTCCCGCTTCGCCAACAACTACTCATCCACGGTCAACCTCCCCCTCGCCATCATCCCCACTGGTCGGGGCGGAAGCGGAACAGGCGAATGGGTCCCAGGAGGGCTCTATTACGAACTGCGACTCAAGCCCACCCTTCAATCCCTTCCCCAAGGAGACTTCCGCGCCCTGATCTGGCACCAAGGCGAAACGGACCCTTTCCTCTCGGTCGACGCGAACACCTACTCAACCCGACTTTCTTCCACCATCGCCCAATCTCGCATCGATGCTGGCTGGGACATTCCATGGTTCGTTGCCGAAGCCTCTTGGGCCCCTGGCTCAACCCACGCCAATCAGGAAGCCGTCGTTGCGGGGCAACGACTCACCATCCACAACGACCCCCTCACCTTCTTTAGCGAATCTACCGACGATCTCCACTTCGATGGCAATGACATCCACTTCACCGCGGACAACCTTCTCGATCGTGCCGACCAACTCATCACCATTCTCGAAGGAAGCCCCTCCATCACTCCCATCAACGGAGATTTCGAAAACAACCGCGACCCGGGCATCTCCGGCATCACACCCGTCCCTGACGGAACATCCCGCCTCATCGACCTCACTAGCGACAACGCCGCACGCCCCATCGGATGGCGCGTCCTTTCCTCAGACGGACTAACAGCCGCCGACGGAGACAACGGCATCCTCAATCCCGACTCCTCCACCTACCTCAATGGTGACGACACGATCAATAGCGGGATCATCACCAACATGAATGGACCTCACGTCGCAACTCTACAAAATGGATCACCAAACAACTACTTTCTTCAAAGTACTCGGGTTCTCGCTCAACCACTCACTAACTATGAATTCACAGTTGCTCTCGGAGTTCGCGATGATGCCTCATCCTTTGGCAACGCCCGTCTCGAAATAACCGCCAATGGCATCGTCGTACAAAGCGCATCATTTACCAAAGCAGATCTCGACACCCTGAATGGCCTCGATTCTGCCGGAACCTTCACCGATGTTTCTATCGATTGGACCGCTCCCACCACCGTTGGATCGAATGAACCACTAGCGATCAGGATCGTTAAAGAATCGGGATCCTCAACAGTCATTGATTTTGACAATATTCGCTTAGTCCAAACTGAACCAGAGCCAGTCATCGCAAATCCTTCAACTCGTCATATTAGTCAGCGCGACCTCAACAACCTCGGATCAATCAATATCTCAGGCACCTTCCCAACCTTCATCCCCGATTCAATCGAAGCTCGTGCCGTCGTCATGTCTGGACCAGGCGACAATGGAACAACCACTTCCTGGCAAACCATTTCGAATGCCCCAGGAACATCTAACTTCTCCGGAAACCTAATCGATGTTCCAGCTGGCGGATGGTATCAAATTGAAGTTCGTGGCCTGAAAAATGGAATTAGTTCTCCGGTAGCCACGATCGAAAAAGTGGGCGTTGGCGATATTTTCATCACCTCGGGAGGATCAAATTCAATCAACCGGTCCGCCACCACCGTGGCAGTAGCAGATGACCGTGCCAGCGCACGCACCTCCTTGACCACCTCGACTTGGGCGAAACTCGAAGACCCCTTACCCCTCAGCAACGGCAACGGAGGCTCAGTCTGGAGTCGATTTGCAAATGCCTACAGCTCCTTAAACAACCTCCCCTTAGGAATTGTGACGACCGGAATAGACTCCAGCACCTCCTCCCAGTGGCTTTCTAGCTCAGCGTTTTACAACGTTCGCCTGAAAGCAGCGATCCAGTCTTTTCCAGCCAATGGATTCAGAGCGGTCCTATGGCACCAAGGTGAAGCAGATTCAGTCACAATGACTAATGCTTTCAACTATGCAGGCAACCTCATCTCAACGATCGCAGAATCTCGCTCTGATGCTGGTTGGACCATTCCCTGGTTCGTTGCCGAAGCATCATGGACTCCAGGCTCAATTCACGGAAATCAAGAAGCCATCATTGCAGGTCAACGACTGGCCATCCACAATGATCCACTAACCTTCTTCAGTGAGTCTACCGATGACCTCCACTTTGACGGCAACGATGTCCACTTCACGGATGACAACCTGACTAACCGAGCCAATCAACTCGTCGCAATTCTTAACGGCACTTCACCAATTTCTGTGACCAACGGACAATTTGAAGACAATCGAATTCCAGGGATGCCTGGTGTTGAGCCGGTCACTGACGGAACCTCTCGACTCATTGACAATTTAGTCGAAAATGCAGCACGCCCAATTGGTTGGCGAGTTGTGTTGGCGAATGGACTCGAAGCCGCGGATGGAAACAATGGAATCCTCAACCCCTCCAGCGGAACTTATGCTAATGCAGATGACTCTCTAAATAGCGGAATCCTCCCCAACATGAATGGCCCCCACGTCGCAACCCTCCAAGACGGATCACCAAACAACTTTTTCCTACAAAACACACGAATCTTGGCCAAACCACTCAACACATACACCCTGACGACAGCAATCGGTATTCGTGATGACCCTGCAACCTTTGGCAATGTTCGCATAGAAATGACAGCGAATGGCCAGATTGTTCAAAGTGCTTCATTCACCAAAGCCGACCTGGATGCTCTCAATGGGACTGATTCTGCTGGGACATTTACCGAAGTCTCAATCAGGTGGACTTCTCCTAGCTCGGTTTCAGCAAATTCCCCCCTTGGAATCCGAATCATCAAAGAATCCGGAGTAGGGACGGTTGTCGACTTTGACCATGTTCGTCTCACAGAAACACCCCCTCTCTCCCAACCAATCATTGTCAGTCCAACCACTCGGCAAATCGTCCAGAGAGACTCTAACAACCTTGGAGCAGTCACGATCTCGGGCTCCTTTCCCCTATCAATTCCAGACTCGATCGAGGCCCGAGCAGTCGTAATGACCGGACCGACCGACACCGGCAATACTACCGATTGGCAAACAATCACCAACTCCCTAACCTCAACCACTTTCTCGGGAACACTCACAAATATTCCCGCGGGCGGGTGGTATCAGATCGAAATTCGCGGAATCCTCAACAACACCCCATCACCCATCGCGACGATCGAAAAGATCGGAGTTGGGGACATCTTCATTGTTGCCGGAGAAATGAACTCTGCGAACTCCTCCAGCTCAACCGTTCCGGTTCTGGACGACCGAGTCAGTGCTCGCACTTCATTTTCGAACTCATCTTGGGAAAAGCTAGAAGACCCCACGCCCCTGAGCTTTGGAGCTGATGGATCTGTCTGGTCCCGATTTAGCAATAGCTATACAAGTACGACCAATCTACCTCTCGGGATTGTCAGCGCCGGGAGCGGTTCAGCCACCGTCGATCAATGGCTTCCAACGGATACTCATTACGACACTCGACTTCTGCCATCAATCCAATCGTTTCCACCAAATGGCTTCCGGGCCATCCTTTGGCATCAGGGAGAATCAGATGCGCTCAACAACACGCCAACAAATGTCTATAGCAGTCATCTTATCACGATTATCGAACAATCCCGCCAAGATTCCGGATGGCAGATTCCTTGGTATGTCGCCGAAGCCTCTTGGGTCCCAACCGCTTCACATACCAGCCAAGAAGCCATCGTCGCCGCACAGCGTCTCGCCATCCACAACGACCCACTCGTCTTCTTTAGCGAATCCACAGATGACTTGCATTTCGATGGAAACGACGTGTTCTTCACCCCTGATAATCTTCTCAATCGAGCCAATCAACTCATCACGATTTTAGAAGGCACTCCTTCCCTCGGACCGGTTAATGGCCATTTCGAGCAAAACCGAACACCCGGCGTTTCCGGGATCACTCCCCTTGCCGACGGCTCAGCGGCCTTGATCGACGCCTCAAGCGACGACGCACTTCGCCCACTTGGGTGGAGAGTGCTCTCCTCTGATGGCTTATCTGCTGCTGACGGAGACAATGGAATTATCAACCCCACCACTGGCACCTACGCAAACGCAGATGACTCGATCAACAGCGGAGTTCTCCCCAATATGGATGGTCCTCATATTGCAACCCTACAAAACGGATCGCCAAACAACTACTTCCTTCAAAGCACCCGTGTTCTAGCCAAACCACTCACCACCTATACTCTTTCTACTGCAATCGGCGTCCGCGACGACCCAAGCTCTTTTGGAAATGCGCGACTTGAAATCACCGCCAACGGGATTGTTGTGCAAAGCACTTCATTCTCCAAAGTAGATCTAGATGCATTGGCTGCTTCGGACTCATCAGGCACCTTTACGAAGGTTTCAATCAACTGGACCACCCCGGCGACCATCGACTCAAACCAACCTCTGGCGATTCGCATCGTCAAAGAATTGGGAAACTCTACCGTTCTTGATTTCGATCATATTGAACTGACCGAAACACCCGTAACCCCTTATCAATTATGGGCTTTGACAAACTTCGGTTCATTCACCTCTCTGATCTCAGATCCAGACAGCGATCCAGATCATGATTGCTTACCCAATTTAATCGAATTCTACCTTGGAACGTCTCCCACGATTCCAAATTCAATTCCAGAAATCCTCGTAACACACTCAACAACAGACATCTCGATCCCTCTTAACCCTGATGCAGATCATTCAAAATTTAGTCTCGAATACTCTCTTGACCTTCAAAACTGGTTTAATGTGTTCTCACCTTCCCATCCCGATATTTTTGCATCGATATCCTCCAACACCTTCAACGCCAGCTTCCCAGAAGGAGAGCGGCGGTTCTTCTACCGAATCATAGCGATTCAATAGTATCATCTGTCTGTTTCATTCGTGATAGCCAAAGTCTATTTTGACACAACAAAAAGTTTGGTTTAGATTCTCGAAAATCGACGGTTGTTATCCACGTTTATTGTAATCAATTACCAAATCGAATGCCTCGGCATTTGCATTTCTGGGAAGTCAAAAATTTAGAGTATTCGTGATGACAGCCTCCAATCTCCAATTGTCCACCCCCTCCGAATAAGAATGATGAGAGCAATACCAATCCATTTTCTCACCTCTCTGTTTCTCATCCTGCCTATTTTTTCTTCTGAGGCCTCCTTAAGCCAGCCAACCATCACCTCGCCATCACCCCGCCACATCTCGCAACGAGATAAAAATGATCTTGGCTCAGTTTCAATTTCAGGATCTTTCACAGGAGGAACTCCTGATTTCGTCCAGGCCCGTGCCGTTGTAATGTCAGGCTCAGGAAATAACGGCCAGACCACCCCTTGGAGCACCATTGCTACCTTTCCTCAATCATCAACGTTCTCTGGCATTTTACACAACATACCCGCTGGAGGATGGTATCAAATCGAAGTCCGAGGATCTATCAACGGCGCCATGTCTCCTGTTGCGGTGATCGTAAAAGTCGGCGTTGGCGATATTTTTATTCCGATAGGTCAATCTAACTCCACAAATGGAGCGACGACAACTGTTGCTGTATTGGACGATCGAGTTAGCGCCCGAACTTCTTTCACCGAATCAACATGGGTCAAAATGGAGGACCCAATTCCACTCGCGACGGGAACTGGCGGCTCGTTTTGGTCTCGTTTTGCCAACAGCTATACATCACGAACCAATTTACCCCTGGGAATAGTTGGCGCTGGGCGAGGAGGCAGCCAAGTTACTTCGTGGAGACCAGGTGAAATATACTACGATTCTCGCTTATTACCCGCCATTCGATCTTTTCCACCTCACGGATTTCGAGCCATTTTATGGCATCATGGTGAAACTTCTGCTGTTCTTGGAATTTCAGCAACTGCATACGCCAATCATTTAAAGGAGGCAATCACACAATCGCGTATTGATGTAGGATGGAATATTCCGTGGTATGTTGCAGAAGCTTCCTGGGCTAGCGTCGCTCCATCAACTCTTTCT
>JAHDGN010000102.1:5832-9579 GCA_020627645.1 Akkermansiaceae bacterium | reverse complement strand
TCGAACCCAGGACCAATTGGTTAAAAGCCAACTGCTCTACCAACTGAGCTATCTGCGCATTTTGTTGGTAAACTCGCTCCGGAGAGCTTGTAGGCCGGATCTTTAGAATCACTTGACGAACTTGGCAAGTACTTCTCGCAACTTTTTCTCCTTTGCCTTCCTTGCATGCCTCAAATCTCGAGGCTATAGCCCTCTTGGTGAGTGCGAATTCTCTTAAAGAGCGCTGGCGGGCGTCATTCCTGCCAACGTGGGAGAATCTATGCCTCAATTCCGCGAAACCTCAGGTTCTAGGAACTTGTTCAATGGCTTCACAGGGTCTCCTGATTGCTTCTCTTATCGAACAATACTCGGAAGGAAGAATTTGGATTTTTGTCCCACACGCTCGGAGAAGAGAAGCTCTCGCGGATGAATTGGCGTTTTGGAAAACACCGGCCTTATCGATCCCTGATCCCACTGTCATCATCGAAAATGAACTTGTGGATCCCGACCGAGAGGCCACCCGGATTTCCATTCTTCGTCAACTTAAGCAATTACCCTCAGCTCCTGCAATTCTCTCCAGAAACTCTTGGGAGTCACCCGCTCCTCCCCAAGGTGGCTTTGACCAGTTCGGCTTACGCCTACAAGTAGGCGAGAAAAAATCTCCCGAGTCACTCTTCGAATGGCTCACGGAAGATAATTTTGAGGAGTGCGCTCAAATTTTTCAACGAGGACAATTCGCCAAGCGAGGAGGGATCATAGATTTTTTCCCTCCCCTTCTTTCAGACCCGATACGAGTAGAGTTTTTTGGAGACGAAATTGAATCGTTGCGAGAATTTAGCATCGATACCCAAACGACCACCAAGCGGATAAAAACAATTGAGATCCCAACAAGAGATCTTGCTCTTGGGGACGACCTATCGTCTTGGTGTCAAGTTGGAGATATCGTGGTGACAATAGACGAGGACGATTTCCAAATCTCCATGCTTCATCTGACAGAAGGACCAACGGATGACTGGAATGCCAATACCTTCCCGTCCCCTGCTGCAGGGTTTGAAGCAGGTGATTTTGTGGTCACAGATGCGACTAGAACTCTTTTCGTTGAACAGTTGAAGGACTGGCAAGAGAACGAATGGGAGGTTACGATCGTTTCACCAACGAAATCGGAAGCGAGCCGCTTTTTTGAGATCATTGGTCTAAAATCAGATGATTTTCGAGTCATTGAGGGGCGTTTGCGGATGGGATTTCTTTGCCCTGACTCAAAGTTAGCGATCATTTCCACTCTCGAAATTTTTGGTCGGCAACATCTTCCTGGGAATCGAGGAAAGGAAAGGCTAATTCACCAAAGAAATGCAGCCTCGATCGCAGGTGTCCATGAGCTCAACGAAGGTGAATACGTGGTTCATGCTGATTACGGAATCGGAGAATTTATTGGTCTGGTCGACGGAAACAATGGCCAGGAGGAGCTTGGAATTGAATACGAAGATGGGGCCACTCTTCATGTCCCCATTGATCAGAGTCATCTAGTTTCCAAATATATTGGAATTGGTGGCGGAAAGCCCAAGCGAAACAAACTCGGCGATCGAAAGTGGAAAAAGGCCTGTCAAAACGCCCAAGCTGCCGTTCTAGATTATGCTGCACAGCTTCTAAAGTTACAGGCAGAGCGCGATTCTAAATCTGGCTATGCTCACCCACCGGACAGTCAATGGATGCAGGAATTCGAGGCTTCTTTCCCATTCTGTGAAACACCAGACCAAAAGCGTGCGATCGATGAGACGAAAATCGATATGGAGTCATCGAGACCAATGGATCGCCTCATTTGTGGGGATGTCGGTTTTGGCAAAACTGAGATTGCGATCCGCGCCGCCTTCAAGGCTGTAACAGGTGGAAAACAGGTGGCAATTCTAGCTCCAACGACGGTCTTAGCAGAGCAGCATTGGCGCACGTTTCGATCTCGAATGAGTGACTATCCAGTTCGAATCGATCTCTTGACCCGATTACAAACCCCCGCTCAAGCTCGAGAGACCGTTGAAGGTCTTCGGGATGGCAATGTCGATATTGTGATTGGGACTCACCGCCTCCTCTCAGGAGAAATTTCCTACAAAAAAATTGGCCTTCTCGTCGTCGATGAAGAACAAAGATTTGGGGTTCGCCACAAGGAACAGCTGAAGGAAAGATTTCGATTGATTGATGTCCTCACCCTGTCAGCCACTCCAATCCCTAGAACACTTTACCTCTCATTGATGGGTGCTCGAGACATGTCAACTATCGACACCCCACCACCGAACCGTCTTCCGGTCCAGACTTCTATCTGTGCCTACGACGAACGACTGATCCGAAATGCAATTCGCAGAGAACTGTCACGAGGGGGGCAGGTTTTCTTTCTTCACAACCGAGTCAAAACAATCGACCAACTCAAGGAACGCCTCCAAAAACTTGTTCCGGAAGCAAGAATTGTCATCGGCCACGGACAAATGGACAAAGAGGAGCTCGAGGTAGTCATGCACGAATTTGTTGAAGGCAAAGCGGACATTCTACTCGCGACCACAATCATCGAAAGTGGAATCGACATTCCTAATGCGAACACCATTCTCATCGATCGAGCCGACCGGTTTGGTCTTGCCGATCTTTATCAACTAAGAGGAAGAGTCGGCCGTTCTGGCCGCCGAGCTTATGCAATCCTTCTTCTTCCATCTGATCTAATCGCAGGTGGCGAAGCTAAAAAAAGACTAAGCGCGATCAAACAATATACCGAGCTTGGTTCGGGCTTTAAGATTGCGATGCGTGATCTCGAAATCAGAGGTGCTGGGTCACTGCTTGGAACAAAGCAGTCTGGCCATATTGCTGCCGTTGGATTTGAACTTTACTGTCAGCTGTTACAGCAATCAGTTGAGCAACTTCAAGGAAAAGCTCCTAAGCAACGCGCTGATGCTCAAATTAAAATTGATTTCATGGTCTATTCCGAGTCTCAAGCCCAAACCCATCCAGAAAAACTCCCCGCTTTTTTTCCTCCAGCCTACGGACCAAATGCAGAAATGCGCGTCGCTGCTTACCGGCAACTTGCCTCAGCACGATCAGAAAAAGAGATCAATCAAATCGAAGAAGATTGGCGAGACCGATTTGGAAGATATCCCGATTCTGTTAAATATTTAATCGAGGTGAACCGTCTCAGAGTAGTTGCTTCCCAAAAATATATCCAAATAGTCGAAATCAAAAATGAACGCTTCATGCTCCAACGCAACGGAGACTACATATTACCGCCCGGAGGAAAGTTTCCGCGCTTGCGTTCTTCGAAACACGGCGAAAAACTCCTCGAAGCCCTCGATCTTCTAAAAACCTTATAAAATTCCGGACGATGAAAATACTACCTCTCGTGATTTTGTTGATTTCTTCGATTCAACTCCTCGGGCAGAATACCAAAACACAACCTATTCGGCAAAAAACAGGGCCCATTAAGGTGAATGGAGTTGCTGCCAAGGTGAATGGCGAAGCAATCACTCTCAATGAACTAATGATTCGGGTAGCTCCCATTCAGTCTGTTTTAATGGCGAGACATCCTCGCCGCGGTCCAGCCTATCAGAAACAACTGAGAGAGCTCCGAAACAAAGTCTTAAGTGATCTCATCGATCGGGCGATCATTTACTCCGAATACAAAGACCGAGCTGCAAAAATTCCCGAACATCTGCTTGAAGAACAAATTCAGCGAATCATCCAAAATGTCTACAATGGCGACGAAAGTCTTTTCAAAAAATATCTGAAAGCGACCAAAGT
>JAHDGN010000102.1:5046-5822 GCA_020627645.1 Akkermansiaceae bacterium | reverse complement strand
AAGTGACTCGAAAACAATTTAAAGAACAGCAACGTAAGGAAGTTCTGGTCTCAATTATTCGCTCCCAGCATTTTGGTGAAGTGCCGCCTCCAGGTGACAAGGAACTTCGCAAGGAATATAAAACTTGGTCGCGTGTGAATCGCGACCGCTCCAAGGATGTCGGAACCTACAAAAGAATCTACCTTCGCAAGGATCTTGGAGGCGGTGCAGAGGCTCAGCTGCAATTGGCTGAAGAAATCATGAAGAAGCTCGATCGCGGAGAAAATTTTGAAGCATTAGCCAAAGAGCATTCCAATGATTCAAAATCTGATCAAGGTGGTCTTTGGAAAGACATTCCTCGTAGCGATTTAAACAGGGAATTTGGCCACTTTCTTTTCGAGTCCAAAGGAAATGAGGTTATGGGGCCAATCGAAGATAATTTTGGATTCAATATTATCCAAGTCATTAGTCGAAACTACGGTCCTCCTTCAAAATCCTTCAAGCAAGTCCGCAAAGAGATGGAAAATCGAGTCGTCGCAATGAAAAAAAATGAC
Organism: Akkermansiaceae bacterium; assembly: GCA_020627645.1. Lineage (GTDB taxonomy): Bacteria > Verrucomicrobiota > Verrucomicrobiia > Verrucomicrobiales > Akkermansiaceae > SW10. The sequence goes on along the minus strand of JAHDGN010000102.1, from coordinate 5,289 downwards.
AACTTTGAGAAATGGATGAAGAAAATGCGCACTAGCGCATCGATCGAAAAAATGATCGACTGATAACGATGCAAACAGCCGTTTACGCAGGTAGCTTTGACCCACCTACCAATGGACATCTCTGGATGATTTCACAGGGCCTCGAACTTTTCGACCGTCTTGTGGTCGCCATTGGTCAAAATCCTTCGAAACAATATTCCTTTTCAACTGAGCAACGAATTGAGCTCCTGAATTCATCAATTC
>JAHDGN010000102.1:0-5036 GCA_020627645.1 Akkermansiaceae bacterium | reverse complement strand
ACCTACCGGGTCATCCTGCGAACGACTTTCAATTGCTCATTTTGATAATCGCTATCTTGTCGACTACGCGAAAGAGGTCGGAGCTCAATTCATTCTCCGTGGAATTAGATCTTCAAGTGACTATGAATACGAAAGAGTGATGCGACACATTAATGGCGATATGGCTCCCGAAATTAATACCGTCTTTCTCATGCCTCCTCGCGATAAATCCGAACTCTCTTCGTCAATGGTGATGGGACTGATTGGCCCCGAAGGTTGGCAAGACACTGTAAGAAGATACGTTCCTGGTCCTGTTTTTGATGCTCTCCTTGAAAAGCATGTAGTCTAGCCTAGCAACGAACGAAATGATTTAGCCTCGTTTCTAGGTAATCCACTTCATCAATTAGCCGAAAATTTTGCGGATCGGTTTGCCAAGCTCTTTTTCCGGTCCGCCCATTCGAAATGGTCTGCCCGAAGGCGACTTCAGAACCTCTGCATGATCAAGTCCAAGCGCGAATGCAATTGTTGCGTTCAGATCCTGAATTGTTACCGGATCTTTTCTGACCCTAGCCCCTTCATGATCGGTCTGGCCGAATTTCTGACCACCCTTCACTCCCCCACCTGCCAAAACTGCCGAAAAGGCGCTTGGGTGATGATCACGACCATTCCGATTTCCCTCCACGATTTTTGGAGTCCTGCCAAATTCAGTTGCGATCACCACAAGAGTATTCTCCAGCAACCCCCTCTTTTCTAAGTCACTGACCAATGTTGAAAAACCTTGGTCAAGGATCCTAGCCTGACGCTCGACTGCAGTAAAATTGTCATAGTGAGTATCCCACCCACCAAGCGAAACTTCGACGAATCGCACTCCAGCCTGAACTAACCTCCTCGCGAGAAGGCAACCTTGCCCAAATCGTCCTTCGCCATAGGCCTTGCGGATGTGTTGGGGCTCTTTTCGGATGTCAAACGCAACCAGATCTTTACTCTCCATCAATTTGACCGCTTCCTCGTAGAGACTGTCATACGCTTTAACTTCTCGTGTGCCATAGCTCTCCTTGAAAGTACGATTCATGGCATCAGCAATCTCGAGTCTTCGTTTGAAATCTTTCTCCGAGACCGATTCTGGGCGAGACGAATTCTTGAGTCCTTCATCCGGTCGGCCCAGAGGAACTCCTCCATACTTTGCACCTAGAAAGCCAGGCGAGGCATAAGCCGGACTAGTATTGGTAGTAACAAATCCAGGGAGCGATAAATTTTTCCGACCTTTCATCCGGACGACCCAAGCCCCAATCGCAGGGTGAACAACCGTCCGCCGAGGTGAATAACTACGGTGAAGCAAGTATTGACCTTGGCTATGAGCCCCCTGCTTTGAAGTCATCGAATTAATCACACAAAGATGTTTCCCGACTTTTGCTGTTTCCGCTAAATACTCTGAAATCTGAAAATCTCCAGTGGTCTTGATTGATTCCACGGGCCCCTGAATATCCTTATTTTTCGGTTTAGTGTCGAAAGTATCGAGATGGCTCATCCCTCCTCCCATATTCAAGAAAATGACGTGCTCCGCTTTTGCTTTAGGGTCATAGTGTTTGCCCAACGAAGTTCCGCTAAGCCCCACACTCAGCCCAGTCGTGAGACTAACACCTAAATAACTTCTAGCGGCATCGACCAAAAACTGTCTTCGTTCGACCTCATCACCTTTTAAAAAAATCCTTTCTCTCATTTCTCAAATTTTAGCTATCGAATAAACATAAATTCCCGAGTGGATAACAAAGCGGAAACCAGGTTTTCATAACCCTTTCGCTGAGCTCCAGCAACCGCGCCTTTGGCCATCTTCATCTCTTCCTCGGAAGGTCCACGACTAAGTATCGCATAGAAAATATAGCGGATTTGATCCTCTGCACTCTGCCCCTTAGTGAGGGCCCGATAAACCGCAGCCTTTTCATTCGAGACGACCATCTTTTCAACTTGCCCATTCATGAGCTCCAAGACTTGAGCGACGTTTGATTCTTTCGTTGCGCCTTCGACCAAGTTTCGGTCTGATTGCCCAAATGCCCTTAAAAGATGACCATCTGGAGCTGGAGCTTCAAGTTCCGAAGCCCTTGCGAGTCCTGAAGAGGGGCCCGGTCTTGACCTTCTTGCCATCATCATCTGATTGCCTCCGCTATTCTGCCCTCCTTTTTGAACCTCTTTTAAAAGCCCTTCAACATAAGCGCGATATTTTCGGGGATCCTTGATTGCTGTTAACTCTGTGGATAACTCAGACATTGTTTTCTTCCCCACCAACACCGGGCGTCCTCCATAATAGATGTAGTCACTAAATTTTCTCTTTGGGAGACGTTCAGGACGATCAGCAACCAGTGTTACTAACGAATCCCAAATTTGTTCGGCACTCATTCGAGAGATTTGACGACCGTTGAATCCCTGAGGAACTCCAGCCTTTTTGGCCTCAGGATTTGCTGCAAACTGAAAGGTCTTGGTCCTCAGCAAGATACTTTGAAATGCCTTCAAATCGTATTCTAAGTCGACCATTAACCGAGTGAGAAATTTCACTAATCGAGGCGATGCCGTCTTGTTGGCTTCGACATACTCATCGACCGGTTCGCTGAGAGGGCTCCCCATCACCCGAGCCCACATTCGATTCACTGCAATATAATCAAAATTGGGATTTTTCTCTGTCATCCACTTCGCGAATTTCACTCTGGATTGAGGGGTGTCTTTGCGATCATTAGTTCGAATTCTCTTTCCAAAAGGTGTCTTGCCTCCGACATGTTCACCAGGATCTCCATCGCGATATTGATAGTCGCTAGGTAATTGAATACGACCGACCCCCTGCCCACTTAATGTTCCGTAATGGATATTGTCCCTGAGCCAATAATACCAACGTCCTTTCTCAGTTCTCCTAAATGCCGCTGTTCCACTATCCCGATAGCCTTTTGTAGCCTTGTCCCAAACACCCTGATTGATTTCCCGCTGGCCATGGGTGAAGGCAGCCAACTCAAAGAAGTCCATTCTTTCCCACTGATTTGTAGGGCTGTCATGACACTGAGCACACTCTAACCTTTCACCGGTAAAAATCTGCATCGTATCCAAAGGCATTCCCTTATCCCTAATGTAATATCCAACGGCCCCATTTCCCTTCTCCCATGCCGAACCAGTGGCTGAGACCAAATCGTATGCGAATCGATCCCATCGTTTGTTTGCCGCAACAGATGATCGAATAAATTCCATGTATGGAGCAGAAAACGCTCCAGCACGATCGCCTCCGTCTCTGGCCCGCAATAAATCAAAAACGTAGTTCTGCATGTGACTACGGTATCCATCACTAGCCAAAAGATATCGGATAAGTAACTTCCTCTTACCCTGTTCATCGATTCCCAAATAATCTGAGACTTCCTCCAAGGTGGGGATTCTACCGATAGCCACCAGAAAGCTTCTTCTCAAAAAAGTCGAATCATCAACCACCTTTGGAACAGCTAGCTTCTTCCTCCTGAAAATATCCGCAACATGGCGATCGACTTCCAAGGCGGCCTTGGTCATGCCAGCCTCGCTCTTTAACTTTACCTTTTGTGACCACGCACTCCCTCCCGAGCACAACAACATCAGCAAAATAAATCCAGGCAACTTCATGAAATAGTGATCATCTAATCACTAGTATAATACGAAATTCACCCATGTTGAGTCAATTCATCAAGAGTGAAAAGTCCTCAAATTTTCAAAATACCAAATCCATAACTTCCAACCTCCCATGACCCAGCCAACAGCAGCGGCAGCCAACATTGGCCCAAAAGGCAAAGGTTTTCCGAAGCCCGTTCGTGTTGCCCCTGCTGCCAATATCCCTAATATCGAACTGCCGAAAATAACAAAGAGAACTGCTGGCCACCCCAAAAATGCGCCAATCATTCCCAAAAGATGAGGATCTCCATTCCCCATCGCCTCTCTCGGAACCACCACTCGATTCGCGATGCCGCGCAATGCTTTAAGTTCTTCAATCGAAGATCTGTGATCACCTACCTCAACGTAATCCCTCTTGATGAGCACTTTTTTAGCCGACTTTTTTTTGCCATCCAAGACAACACCTTCTCCTTCGATCAGGAGTTCGTCCGTACTTCTAAAAAAAAGGTCATCCCACGAGTAACCCTCCCCATCGATCAGGAAATGTAGCTGATCACTTCCCTCAAAGCCCTCAGCCAACTTCCACTCAGCACCCTGATCAAATTGCATTTTCTTTCTCCCAAAAAAGAGCTTCCCGAGATGAATCATGAGCCACAATGACCCGAAGCCAGCCACCCATCCCAAGGCCATTTCCAAGAGCCCCTGCCAGCCGTCCCCTCCCGGCAGATAGGTCATTTGCCCCAAATCTAGAAGTAATGGTGAAATCAAGCTCCCCGCCAACGCCAAGACGACTCCCGCGGAAGTCCACGAAATCGGAATCAGTTGATGTTCCGCGTCGATAAACGTAACGACAACGAGGATTGAGAATAAAGCAATCGCCAGAATTGCACTCCACATAGGCAAAGCCCACCAGGCATAAAAAAACAAACCACCTGTCACAACTTCAACCCACAGATATCTCACCGGAATCTTCGTCCCGCAACTTCGGCACTTTCCAAGTTGGATCAACCAAGTAACAACTGGAATATTTTGCCAAATTGGCAAGGTCTTCCCACATTCCGGACAAAACGATCTCTTCGGCTCATTGACGGACAACCCTCTTGGCCAACGGTAAATAACGACGTTAAAAAATGAACCGATGCACAACCCCGCAAACAATATTGTCCACCCCATGATTGAATGATCCCAAATATCCACGTCGCTTAGTCTTTACGCTACCTGGACATTACTCGAATTCTGTCCCCTCTCCAATCAAATCGGTATGATAATCCTCAAGAAAAGTCATGGAAACACCGCCTAGCATCTTCAACGACGTCATCGGCCCCGTGATGCGGGGCCCCTCAAGCTCTCATAGCGCCGCGGCAAACCGAATCGGTCGAATCGCTCGTGCTCTCGTTCAGGATCCCATCAAAAAAATGATTGTGCGCTATGACCCTAACGGATCC
>JAHDGN010000101.1 GCA_020627645.1 Akkermansiaceae bacterium | reverse complement strand
AGTCTTCTCAACTATTCACACCAGCGATACTTCACAGACCGTAGAGCGCATCATGGATGTCTTTCCCGCCGTCCAACAAGCTCTTGTACGCTCACAGCTTTCGGCCGTATTGCAGGGCGTTGTCACCCAAGTCCTTCTTCCGCGGGCCTCCGGAACCGGACGGGTCGCAGCCCGCGAAATCCTCCTCGCAACTCCCGCGGTCCGGACAATGATCAGGGAAGGAAACACTCACCAACTATACAACTCGCTCACCGGAGGCCTTGATGCCGGAATGTGCCCCCTCGAACTCTCTTTGGCAGCAAAAGTACGACAAAAACTCATCACAGAGGAAACAGCAGAGTCCGAAGCCAACCGCCCCACAATGCTGAGAGACTATATCGCAAAAAAAAACTACTCCGAAGCCATTCCTGGTCTCCGCAAAACCAAACGAAGAAGAGATGGACTTGAGCAACAACACTAACCACCCAACTTCTATCACCGATTCAGATGATAAACCAACGATCACTTGGGACTAAACACCCCAACCAAAATCTCTAAAATTATTAATATCTTTCAAAAAAGATGCCCCCAAAGAACAACCAAAGTTGCTGATTCATTAAATCAAAAAGATCAAGATTACTTGAACAACAACAATCAAAACCACCCCCCAAAAAACCAAAGAAAATCCACAAAAAACCTAATTTCAGGGGGGAAAAATGTGATACACGCAATAAAAACTCACCTGTTTTTATTGACACTTTCTTCGATTTCTTAGTAGATTCAGAGTTACCCTGGAGCTTAGACATCTGAAAACTCTCATCTATTAGATGATCTAATCTCCGGATCATGCACACACAAAACAATGACAAATAAAAACCAATCTCCCGAACCGACCAATCCCCCCATTGGGGGCAAATCAACCACACCATCCGTCACATCAGAAAGCAAACAAAACACCCAAACTTCACTCCCCAACTCCCAGCACCAGTCGTTGACCAGTCAAACTTCAATCAAAAGATATCCATTTCCTCGCCCTTGGACAACTCGACCGTCCGATTCCAGAAAATAAAAACCCAACTCAGAAAAATGAAAACAAACACAGACAACAACAAACAAACAAAGAAAAAGGGATTTACCCTGATCGAAGTCATTGCAGTTCTCGTACTGCTTGGAATTCTTGCGGCCATCGCGGTTCCACAATATATTGACTTAACAGCCAACGCTGAGACCCGCGCACTTGAAGCTGGCGTCGCAGAGCTAAACGGCCGAGAGGCGGCCACTTGGGGCAACGCCCTCCTAGCCAGTAGCGGATGGACTGCAGACGTCCTACCTAGCACTGACCTTGGGAGTGACTACACTTGGAGTGCTGCAGCGACCGTAGCCGGTGGAACCTTAGACTTTGGTGGTTCCAACAAGGTGCTAACTCGAACGGCATCTACAGCGACCTCTCCAGGCAAGTGGGAGTAAACGAAACAAGTTAACTTCTACCTCACCTTTCAGGTCGGGCTCTTTTCGAAATTTTTCGGGGGCCCGACCTTTTCACTCTAAGCTCTTAAAAGACTGTGAAGACCACGAAACCGACACCGCTCCGATCACGGACTATGACTGGCTTCACCTTAGCTGAAATTTTAACTGTCCTAGTCTTAGTCGGCATCTTAGCTGCCATCGGCTTTAGCGCTACCGGCAACTCAAAAGCCAACCTTTCTTCCGAAGTCGAAGAGCTGAAATCCCACCTGCGCTACGCTCAGATCCGGGCCCAAGCTGATATTTACTCCTGGCGCCTCGTCTTCACAAACGATCGAACTTATCAAATCGGCCCTGTTGTCATTCCTGGACAAGGTTTCACCCCAGATATCGTTCCTGGCACCAATGCCACCAGGCGAATTCTTCCGGAAGGCATCACCGCCACCAGCGGAACCGCCATTCGTTTCGATTCCTGGGGGAGACCCCTTAATGACGCAGGCTTCCTTCTTTTCAGCGACCAAACCATTGCCCTAACGGAAGGAGATAAGACCCAAGATCTCACAATTCTCACCAATACCGGACTCATCCGATGAAGACCACACGGAACGATAGACATAAGCCATCCTCCCGCCTTCGGAATGGCTTTACCCTTGTTGAGGTCATCACAGGCCTTATTTTGTCTGCTTCCTTAATCGCTCTCATGCTTCCCTTGATCGGATCTTCCCTTAAAGGTGGAAGAGACGCGGTTCGAGACCTCCCTCAAACTCAAAATTTGAGATCAGATATGGATGCCCTCTGGCAACTCTATCGTACCAATTATATCGAAGATCTTGAGGGGCTCGCCCAAAGGATTGCCCAAACCAATTCCTCGGAGTCCTATACCCTCTTGGAGAATATGTGGGTTGATTTTAACGACCAAGGTTGGGAAATCACCCCGAATGGAGACGATAAAAACGTCCTACGGGTCACCATTGGAAATGATGATGGAGAACGCTTAACCACCTACTTCTTCCCAATTCACTAAGATTATGAGATTACAGCACAAAAAACCATCAGGCTTCACTCTCCTCGAGATGGTAGTAGTGCTCGCTCTCGTATCGCTAGGGCTTGTGTTCGGCTCCATGCTCTTAGTCACCACAACTGGAAATTACGTATCAGCCAAAGGAGCAATTGAAGACGGCCAAAAAATTCAGGTCGCAATGAATCGTCTCGTCAAGGAACTCACCTTCGCCCGGCAAGGAAACCTGGAGTTTGAGGATGACCACTCCGTAAAATGGACCTCCGACCACCCTCATCGGTTCAACGAGATCATCACCGCCACCCGGAAGCGACCTCACCATCAATGGCAAACCTCTCCTAGACGACGTTGACTGGTTCCTAGTCACAGCTGGTAGCGACTCCGTCACCATCACTCTCCGCACCCGCAACGCGAATGAAATCACTCACACCGCAGTGGTCCACCCCCGTTTTGAATATACCAGCCAATGAGAAGCTTAACCTAAGTCCTATGACACAGAATTCACCATGAAGACACATCCCTCACACACCCCACACCACCCCCATCCCCATAAGGGAGGAGCTTTAATCAGCACCATCTCCATCATGCTCATTCTCAGCGTTCTCGGGGTGTCAGTCATTTCCCTCACTTCAACGTCTCAACACAGCTTCCTAACTGCCAATGCCAACTCTCGAGCCTATTACCTCGCGGAATCAGGATTGCGCTACGCCCAGAAAATTTTCTGCACCGAAGGCTGGCTTCAAGGACGCCAACGCACCCTAACCCTTGATGGAGGTGATCAGGTCAAAGTCGTCCGCATCGGAAACTACTTCTGGGCCACATCCGTAGTGAATGACGGCACAGCGATGGAAGCTCGAGCCCGAGTGCCAATGATCATCAGCTCTTGTGGTAACCGCCCTAATGGCTCCCCCACCCCAGCTGTAATTGATGAATTTGCTGTTTTTGGAGATGTCGCCATTTCTCTCGGAAAAAACACCATCGTAGAGGGCAATGTGGGCATTACCGATAACGATGTTGATGTGAGAGGCGATGTCCTAGGAAGCATTCTTGCCGAAGATGTTTTTGTAAACGGACAAGGTTCGGTGAATGTAAGAGTCGCCGGGGGGATTTACTCCTCAGGAATGGTAAGTGTAAGGAGTGGAACCGTCGAAGGTGATATTCAAGCCGCTGCTGGGATCTCGATCAATAGTTCTGAAGCCACTATAGAAGGTTGGCTCTTTTCCAACGGCGCCGTTGATATTGGAGGTGGAGCCGAGGTCCTAGGTCATATCCATGCTTGTGGCGCCGATATTTCGATTGGAAGCAGCGCAACCGTTGGAAGCTTTGATCAACCCATCGAAATCCGAACAAGTGGCAGTGTCCATCTCAGTGGTTATGCTATCGTATACGGAACCATCTATGCAGGGGGCGATATTACATTTTCTGGATCTCCCACAATCGTCGGTGGAGCCTTTGCAGGAGGAAACATCGGCAATGGAAGTATCACTGGCGACGCGCTTCAAAACTCTCCAACCTACTTAGAGGAACCAATCTGCCCCTATCTTGCCAATTTGGAGGGTCTCGAACTGCCCGAACCAACCGAATTCACAGCGGGAGGACAAGATGTCAATGTCCCACGACGCTCAAACTCACACCCACTGACCTATACCTTATTGCCAGGAACCTACGGAGACCTCTCAGCTCCCAACAATTCTTCAAACAGCTACACCCACCTCCTCCTGAAAGCAGGTTCTGTAGACCACGCCGAATACTATTTCGATAGCATTTCACTCGGCAATAGCAGCAAAATTTATCTCGACCTATCAGGGTCCCATGACATTCGAATCTTTGTTGAAGGCGATGTCTCACTTGGAACCCTGGAAGTCTTTGTTTCAACCAATGGCATCAACTACCTCCCTATGTCCGACCCTGCGGTCAGCGCTGAGGCGGCCGCCAGAGTTTACATCGAACCGCACGGAAATTTTGATCTCGCGTCACCAAGCTATTTTTTCGGATCAGTCTACACCCCTTACGGTAACCTGAGTGTCGGAAACTCAAGCCAACTCTACGGATCTTACTATAGCGGCGGAGGACACAACATCATCGGCAGCACTATCATCCACGTCGCTCCAAATTACTACTCTGACCGTTAAAGCACCGATGCCCGCAATAGCTTCATCGAAGACTTAGGCGGCTATCAACCTAAAAATTCGGCCGCTCCCCTATAAGCCGGATTCTGTTCCACGCACCCTTTGCACGCTTCAGCAGTCATTTATCTCTGCGACTATTACCCGGGGATCCGACGGGCGAGCCACCCTTCCCCTGTTCTGTCTTGCACTGTGAGAGGTTTACCCTGCCACCTCGGTTACCCTCGGCGCGGTGGGCTCTTACCCCACCATTTCACCCTTACCTCCCGAAGAAGGCGGTATCTTTTCTGCGGCACTATCTGTCCAGCAGCTCTCACGAACCACCGTCCCTCGCTTTCACAAGGCTCACTGCTCTGTAGTGTCCGGACTTTCCTCCAGTTTTCGAAAAAACCAGCGACTGCCCGGGGAGCGGACGACGACCCTACAACCATCCCCCAGCTTTGACCAGCTCCAATCAAAGAACCCACATTTCCCCTGACAAACGCCTTTATTCTTGAGCGTATTTTAATCACCTTTTCATCCAAACATGACCAAGCGACTTTTCCTTCTCCCAATTTTTTTCAGCTCGATCGGAACCCTCTCGGCTCTCGAAACAACCAATGCTCTCCCCGAGTTGATGTCGGAATGGAAACAAGCAGGTCCCGGTTCATTTGAAGTCAAAGAAAACATCGCGACCGCAAAAGGCGGGATGGGCCTCTGGTGGTTTGGCAAACAAGAATATTCCAATGCGTGCCTCGAAATCGAATTCCTCATGCCCGAACTCGCCGACAATTCCGGAGTCTTCGTCCGCTTCCCCAACCCTGGAAATGACCCCTGGGTCGCTGTTCGCAAAGGATACGAAATCCAAATCTCAGGAAATAAAGCCAACAAAAAAAATACCGGAGGAATTTATGACATCAAGGCTCCAATCGCTTCGGAGGTGAAGGTCGGCGAATGGAACACCTACAAAATCCTCACCGTCGGGAATCAAATCGGCATTATTCTCAACGATCGCCTCATCAACATTTTCGAATGCCAAAAGGGCAGAGGAGACGAAAAAGGCTACTTCGGTCTTCAGAACCACGACAACGGATCTCCGGTCCAATTTCGCAATGTCAAAGTTCATGAACTCAAATCAACATCCCTCCTCCACGCCTTTGACGAATTAAAGGTCCCCCGATCCTCGCTAGTCAGCTACTACGCCTCAGCCACCCCAAAAGAACGTTGGTTCCACAAAGCCGATCATGGCCCTGCCTTCACCCAAACTTTCGCCGATTGGTCACATGGACGACTCAAACCTGATTCCAATCTAAAATCCATTGCCCTCTCATACTCTGCCCTTCCCAAACATATCGCCCTCTTTAACACCGAAACCCTCTCCCTCTCGACCGCAACATCAGATGGTTACAACCTCATCAACACCCCCTGGGGTGGCGGACATGGACGACAAAACCAGATCAACAATCGGAACAACTTCCTCTTCCGCGCTCCCGACGGCCCCGGTTGGGCTGACACCAAAAATACCTTCGATGACACACGCCCAATCAAAGGCCATGGCAACTTCTCGAATCTCAAATTCAATGGATACTTCCGCAATGGTCACCGCATCATCCTCGACTATGCCGTCAATGGAACAAGGATCCTTGAATCCGTGACCGATCACAAAGATGGCCTCGTCCGCTATCTCGAAATCGCTCCTCACCAAAAACCGCTGACCGTGCGACTAGCTAGCGCTTCTTCCTCAAAAAAATTTGGGATCGGATTCACTGTCGATGGCAAAGGGGCCACGATGAACAAAGATGGGGAAACAACGGTTCTCGAAATCCATCCTACCCCAGAAAAAACTTCCTACATATCAATCCTCTATTCTTCTGATGGAAACGGGAATCCACCCAGACCAATTCAGCTAACACCTCTCACCAAAGGAGGCCCCGGACTCTCGCCTCAATCGTTCAGTGTCGAAACCCAAATCGACTCCTCAGACAAGCCCTGGCTCGTCGACCGCATTCCTCTTCCTCCCGCTGGCCAAAAGTCTCCCTACCTATCCAAAGTCCGGCTCAGTGACATCGACTTTTTCTCCGATGGAAAACGGGCTCTCATCTCCACCTGGGACGGAGATATCTGGCTCCTCTCAGGACTCGACGAATTCAAAACTCTCACCTGGAAAAGATATGCCACCGGATTCTTCGAACCCCTCGGCCTGAAAATCGTAAACGATATCCCTCACATCGCAGCCCGCGATGGCATCTATCAGACCTTCGACCTCAACGGCGATAACGAAGCAGACCATTTCAAGCTCTTCAACAACGACGTCTACCTCACCAATAATTTCCACGAGTTTCAATTTGGACTCGAAACCGACACTCAAGGGAATTTCTACTTTGCCAAAGGATGTCCCGTTCGTGCCGGAGGCCGCGGATTCGATAAAATCCTGCCACACAACGGAGCCTTTGTTCGCATTTCCCCCGATGGATCAAAACTCGAAACCATTGCGACTGGACTCCGCGCACCGGGAGGGATCGGAGTTGGACCCAATGGCGAAATCACCACCGGGGAAAACGAAGGCACCTGGCAACCTCGCTGCAAAATTAACTACCACGAACCCAAGAACGGCACCGCTTTCTTTGGAGTCGAAGACGCCCGCAACGGAAACAAAACACCATTCACCGAACCCCTGTGTTACCTCCCAATGTCAGTCGACAACTCCGGAGGCAGCCAGATTTGGGTCACCGACCAAGCTAAAATCGGGATTCCGACCAATGAACTCCTTCACCTGTCCTACGGACAATCAGCCATTTACCATGTCCTTCGCCAAGAGGTCTCCGATGGTTTCTATCAGGGCGGCGTTGTGAAGCTCCCCATCAAACTAGCTTCTTCCGCCCAGCGCGCCGTCTTCCACAACGATGGCTCAATGTTTGTCCTCGGACTCCGCGGCTGGCAAACAAATGCCGCCCAAGAAGCAGGCCTCCAACGAATCCGTTTCAACGAAAAGAAACCCTCACCACTTCCGCAAGCGATGGAAGTCACAAAAGAGGGAATCAAACTCACTTTCGCTGTCGAACTCGATGACGAACTCGCAACCGATCCCGCCTCTTTCTCAGCCCAACGCTGGAAATACATTCGAGGACCACAATACGGATCCGGTGATTTCTCAGTCGACACTCCCGACCTCGAAGCTGAAAAGCTTGCCCTCACCAAAGAATCCAAAAAACACCGCAAACGCGACACCGTAAAAATTGCTGGAGCCAAACTACTCGACGACAAAAAAACCATCCAGCTCACCATTGACGGACACAAACCAAGCCAGCAATTCAAACTCGAATACGACCTCGAATCCATTGATGGAGACGAAGTCATCGGCGTCATCCACAGCACCATTCACAAAATCCCTGGGAAATAGAACCAGCTCCAGTTTGCTTCGACAGCAAGACTTCCCCCAGGATTCAACTCCTGGGGGATCATCACTAATCTAACACTCCAAAAAGATACGATTCATCGCTGACAATTCTCCAAAAATCAAAATCATTATTCAGACCCGCCACCAAGATCCCCATGAGAATACTTTTCGCCAGCCTTTTGCTGACCTGCACCTCCTCAGCCTCCCTCACAGCAACCTTCAAATCTGGTGACCAGTCGATCACCCGAGCCGTCTCCCTCCCTGCTCTCGTTGTCGAAAAAGATGAATCACCAGCCCCTTCTCTCAAGCCTGGCCCTTTCACCGCCCTCTACCAAGGCACCCTCAATATCCCCAAGCGCTATCGACTCTATTTCTCAATCGAAACAGAAGGCAAGGTCACTTTAAACGTCGACGGAAAAGATCTCCCCTTCACGGAAGGAAAAACAAAACGCCTTCGCCTCAACCCCGGCCAATACCCCATCTCCATCAACTACGAATCACCCGATTCCGGCCTTGGTCATTTCCGACTCTTTTGGGAAGAAAGACGAGCCTTCCCACGCGAACCCATTCCAGCCGAAGCCTTTACCCCTTCGACATCCATCCCCGATCACCCCGCCCACCTCTTCGCTGACCACAACTGCATTCAATGCCATACAAGCGACCTAGGATCACGTTCCATGCCCGAACTCAAAGATTCCGGACCAGACCTCACCAAGATCGGAGACCGAACCAACGAAGCTTGGCTCACTCGCTGGATCGCCGAACCCGATAAGCTCAAACCCACCACCACCATGCCTGCCATGGTCGATCACACCAAACCCGAAGGAGCTCAAGCCGCGGCTGATATCGGCGCCTACCTTGCTTCCCTCAAATCCGACAATAAAACCCCGTCGCCCGCACCCGACTTCTCGCTCGTGCAAAAAGGAAGCGAACACTTCCATAAGCTCGGCTGCGCTGCCTGCCACACCAAACCCGACGCCCTCGAGCCGGACTTCAAAAACGGACGTGTTCCCCTCAACAACATCGCCGCCAAATACAAGCCCGGAGCCTTATCCGCCTTCCTCAAAAACCCCTCCGCCCACCACCCCTCAATCAAAATGCCCCACTTCAACTTCACCGACGAAGAACAACAATCCCTCACCGCCTTCCTAACCAAAACTTCCACCGGAGAACACACTCCAGACCCCTCCGAATTCCCCCCAGGTGATATCCAAAGAGGTAAACAACTCGTCGCTAAACTCAACTGCGCAGCTTGTCATACAGGACTCGAAGCAAGTACAGCTCCTGCCCCTAAGCTCTCCGCACTCCCCTCCGATTGGCACCAAAAAGGCTGCCTTGGACCCGACGAAAAACGAGGGACTGCTCCACGACTAAATCTCACCCCGAAACAAAAAAAATCTCTCACCCCCTCTATCCTTCCCGAACTCCAGAACGACACCCTTGAAGCCTACACCACTCGCCAAATCAAATCCCTCAACTGCACCTCCTGCCACAACTACAATGGCCAGCCAGCCCTTCTCGCCACCACCCATGCCGAGACCAAGTCATACGTCAAACATCTCGCCGCGACCGACACCCGCCTCATTCAATCTCGCCCCCCCCCATATGGGAGCCATGCTTCAACTCTATCGAAGACACTTGGAAAAACGAAACCACGCCCCCGCCCCTGGCTCGACATGCGCATGCCCGCC
>JAHDGN010000100.1:1000-9687 GCA_020627645.1 Akkermansiaceae bacterium | reverse complement strand
GCGTCTTTCCACCCACACGCGTCAACATCACCTCCACATCACTTCTCATCGCAACCACGGTCTCTTCCTTCACCCCCTCCGCAAAAACCTTCACCACACAAACACCAGACTTCCTCTCTCCAAAATCCACTTCAATTTTTTGATCAAACCTACGATAATCCTCATAACCCTGAACCCGAACCTTTCGAACCACATCAGGCTTTACCAAATCAACATCCAATTCCTGAATCTCCTCCAACCTCTTCCCCTTTTTAAAATATGAAACGAAATCTAACCAATACTGCCGCACCTCAACTTCCTCCACATTTCTAACCTCCAAATCAACCACCGCCTTTTCGCTCAAGTGAAACATCATTGGCCTCTTGACCTTCAATTGTTTTCCCTTCAGGCGAGCCAATCTAGCCCCACGATCTCCCACATCATGACTTTCTAAGAACCGAATCACTCCGTCATAGTCTCTCAAATTGATCTCCAAAACATCACCGACTCTCATTGCTGCGGCTTTTGCCTCAGATGAACCAGGATATTTACCCAACAACGATTTCCACTCCCTCACCGCCAACTTGAACCCCTCATTCGCGTCTTTCTTTGAGTCACGATCCACCGCCTGAATTTCTAAAGCCTCATCATAAGAAATCTCCCCCAACAAATACATTGCCCGTCTCACCCGCTCATCAAGTGGATATTCAACCATAAAGGCTCTCAGCAATTTTCTAGCTTCTCTCCGCAACCCCGGCCGATCATCAATGTCCTTTGTATCAATCAACCCCGCCGCTTTCTCTCCACGTCGATAGGCGATTGTAATAAGCCCTTTTTGGCACTTTGCCCAAATCTCACCATCCGCAAATCTCTTCGCAGCCATCTCCCACGCATCCTGTGCCTGGTCAAACTTACCCTGCTTTAAAAACAATTCTCCAATCGCATAAGCCGCTTTTTCTAACCTCTGGCGATGCCACCTTTTCCGGTTCTCAAAGTTTCCAGCACTCTTTCGATCCAGCGTTAACGGATTTTCGCGCACTTCCGCATACCCCTTCCCATCCACAAAATCACGATACGCCTCAATTGCCTCGTCGATCTTCCCTGCTTTCACATACAAGTCCCCCACCCGATTCGCAATTCCCTCCGCCCAAATATGATCGGGAAAACGTTTCAAATAAACTTCCGCTGCATTCTTCCAGTCCTCAGGACCCACAGAATCCATCGCTATCAATCTCAGCCAATGAGCATCTGCCCGCAAACCTCCCAAATGTTGTTCTTTCTCCAGCAGCCCATCCAACTCTTCTAAAATCACCTCCGCCCGGTTCTTCTGGTTCATTCGATGCAACGACTCCCCATAAAAGAATCTCACCTGGAAACGATTTTCACCCTCCAGCTTGACTTCCTTTCTCCCACCCTCGTACCTCTCCGATGTGCCGGGTTTCCCATACCAACTCCCGTCAAATCTTTCTAAATAAATCAGACAATCTTTCGCCATCCCGGCCCAAGTTTTCAATTCTCTTTGAACCTCAATCAACCCGAACAAGGCCCGCTCATGAACCTTCTCTCCAGCTCTCAGCTCCATCACTTGGCGTAATAACTTTTCCGCCTTTCGATACTCTGCCAACCTCGCACGACCCGAAGCCCGATCCGCCTCGGATTTTACCAAGTTAACCAACTCAATCACGCCTTCCCCAAGTCCAGCAACCCGATCTTCCTCAAACAAACCGACAGCTCTCTTCTGATAAATCTCTAACGCCTGCTCAAACTTTCTCTCTTTCGCATACCCTCGGGCCACCAAATAACTCATCTTATTTCGCCAACGACTATCCGGAAATGATTCCAACAATTCTTTCCCCGTTTTTGCCACCAAATCAGTCTCACCAACCCGCAAAGCCGCCATCGCTCGGTAAACCATCACCTCATCAACCGATACTCCCTCTCGACTCTTCGCCAGCTGATTCGCGTCACCCTTTAAAATAGCCAAGGCTTCCTTCGCCTCTCCTACCCTCAAATGCTCCAACGCCCTTCCAAAATCATTTCCCAAACCAACCCCACTCAACCCAAAGCTAAAAACAGCAAACAAACAAAGACGATAAATCATAGCGGTCAATTGATTCCGTCGACCGATGTTCTCGGCAGACTGGAGCGAGCGTACAACTTCCGCCTATGTCTGTTTGTAAAAGATCTCACCTAACGCCAATGCAACTTCTTCCGCAATGTTTCATAGAAAGAATGACCTGGAAGCCTCACCAAGTTCAATGACTGTTCATGACGCCCAACCCTTACCATACTTTCTTTTTCAATACGCAAGATATCCCTCCCATCAACTGAGAACAAAATCGGTTCATCGCCTCCCCCCGCCGGCGACAACTCCACCACCGAATCTTCACCCACCACCAAGGAACGATTACTCATACTGTGTGGGCAAATCGGAGTAATCACAAAGACCCCTGCATGCGGCCCCAAAAGAGGCCCTCCCGCAGCCATCGAATAGGCCGTTGACCCCGTTGGAGTAGCCACAATGAGGCCATCCGCACGATAATGATTCAACAATTCACCATCAACCCTCGCCTCCAGTGAAACCAACCTCCCTGTCTCGCCACGCATCAAAACCGCCTCATTCAGGGCCAAAAATTCCCGCGCCGCGCCTCCCTCTTCTCTCATCTCCACCTTCAACATACTCCGATTCACAATATTCCAATCTCCTCCTGCTAAATGATCACTCAGACTATCAATTTCCTCATCAGTACATGCTGTCAGAAACCCCAAAGTCCCGATATTCACCCCCGCGATTGGAACCGAGGTCGGGCCCAAACGATGAAGAGTCTCCAGCAAGGTCCCATCACCTCCCAAAGAAATCACCAAATCCACCCCCTCCGCAAATTGGACCATTCCTGATTCTCCCACCAAACTAGCAGTCTCTTCCTCCAACACCACTTCCATCCCGCGCTTCACGAGACTTTCCCGAACATTGCGCACCGCCATCGGTGCATCAGGTTTCCGCGGATGTGCCACTATCGCAATCTTCACGGGACAGAAGCTAACATCCCTCTTTCAGGCCCGCAATCCCTCCTTGCCTCATCCCCCTTCAAAGAACACTCTCCCCTCCATGCCCCTCACTCCCGAGGAAAAACTCCGATATCAACGGCAAACCATCCTCCCCCAACTTGGGGAAGAAGGACAACTCCGCCTTAAAAACTCCTCCATTCTCTGCATCGGAACCGGCGGACTCGGATCCCCAGCGATTACCTACCTCGCCGCCGCAGGAGTCGGCCACCTCGGACTGATCGACCCAGATCACGTCGACCACACCAACCTTCACCGCCAGATCCTTCACAAGACCTCCGCCGTCAATTCATCAAAACTCGAATCAGCCCGATCTCGAATCCTCGAAATCAACCCCAATACCAAAATCACTCTTCACCCCGGTAAATTCACCACTGAAAATGCCCTCCAACTCGTCGAACCCTACGACCTCATCATCGACGGATCAGACAACTTCCCCACTCGATTCGCCGCCAACGATGCTGCCTTTTTCCTCAAAAAACCACTTGTTCACGGAGCTATCTATCAATTCGACGGACAAGTCACCGTTTTTGCCCCACACCTAAACGGCCCCTGCTACCGCTGTCTCCTTCCAGAGATTCCACCCGACAACGCTGTCCCAACATGAAGTGAATCTGGCGTTCTGGGCGTGCTCCCGGGACTCATCGGAACCCTCCAAGCCATGGAAGCCATCAAGCTGATCACCAAGATCGGACAGCCCCCTCTAGGAAAACTCATCCATCATCAATCACTCAATTCATCGTTCCGAGAAATCAAAATCAAAAAAGATCCCAATTGCCCACTCTGCGGGAAACAACCAACCATCACATCATTAAAAAATTCTCAACCAACCAATCAATCCATGGATTCTATTCCCGAAATATCAACACTCGAACTCAGACAAATTCTCGGCTCAAACTTCGACGGCATCCTTCTCGATGTCCGTGAAGAAGAGGAATACCAGCAAGTCAATATCCCCCAAGCCCAACTACTTCCACTCAGCCAATGGCCAGAGGCCGCTGCCAACCTACCAAAAGACACTGAATATCTCGTCCACTGCGCCGCCGGCATACGAAGTGCCCGCGCCGTCCACTGGATGCTTCAAAATGGCTTTTCTAACGCCACAAATATCGCCGGAGGAATGAAACAATGGCTTCAGGAAGAAGCCGATTCTTAGCACCGGTCCCCACTCGCACGCCCCTTCTCGCAATCTAGCAACACCCTTTGTGAAATGACTAAGAAGATGTCCGGGAAGACAGCATCAGCGCCTTCATGATTGCAACGCCTCATCTTGGTCAACGTGAAGTTCAAGTCGGAGAAGAAGATCGTCGCACGGCCATTAATTTTTGCAAAAATTCAAGGATCATCTCGCTAATGAAGTCCACTCTGACCCCGAAAAAATCATTGTCGTGATGGCTAATCTCAACGCTCACAACGAAGCGTCATTTCACGAGACCTTTAAGACTCCAAGGGCGCGGACGCTGTGTGAACGCTTCGAACTTCGTTATACTTCCCAGCACGGAAGTAGGCTCATATGGCTGAAATCGAGATTGCTCTTCTAGTCCATGCGTGTCGCGATAAACGGATTGCCCCATCGGAAAAATTCCGCTCAGAAATTAAAGCCTCTCTACCCTCCGTTTACGTCATATTTCCGACCGTCATTAGAATTAACGCTGTAATGTTCGAAAAATCAGTTGCATCTCAAGCTTGATCGCCCTGAGTTCAGGGCTAACTCACTTTAGATTGTGGTGGGGAAAAATAGACCACAACATCTTGTGTTACTCCATTGTGCGAAGCGATTTGGACAATCAAGAAGTTGAGCTCTAGCGGGCAGTCAATCTTTCAAAGTGGAATTTGAAGTTTGCGCAAACCCTTTAAATATAAGACCTCCAAAGCGAGTTTGCCCTGGCCCTGAGTTCTCGAACCAAAATTTTTTGTTGCACTCAAAAAGCGCTTGGTTAGTGTGCCCAGCTATGAAAATCAAAAGGCTTGTATTTGTTGGAATGCTTGTAGGGTTTCCTACGTCCGTTCTTGGTGCTTTGACGGCAATCACGAACGCTGGATTTGAGGATGATACAGTGCCAGGTGTTGGCTACACGACCTCTGCCCCTAGCGGATGGACACTCACTGGGGGACCTGGAGGGCTGATCGACGCTGATACGCTAAGTTCTTCAACTGACCCTACTCCTGATCCCACGGACTCAAACCAAGGTCTTTATTCGGATGGCGGAAGTTTTTTCCAAGTTCTTGGGGCAACTCTTGCCTCGAATACGCTCTACACTTTAACCATCGATGTCGGAGATCGGACTAACTTAACATTCCCAAATGGAACGAGTGTTGGTCTTGGAACTGGGAGCACTTTCGACGCAGATCTTCTTGTGCCTATTTCATCTACCAACCCAGTTCCCGATAACCAGGCGGCTGCTGACGATGGGTGGGTAACATGGACATTTTCCTACCAGACTGGTGCTTCGCCTCTCAATGCGGGTGATCAGTTGCGGATTGATTTGAAGAGTGGTGGTCGTCAGCCTTTATTTGATAATGTTCGATTAGATATAGTTTCGATTCCTGAGCCCTCAACAGCGTTATTCGCCAGCCTTGCTGTCATCGGTCTTCTAGGCAGACGTCGTTGAGTCTTGACGAAGAGAATTTTTGGTCCAGCCAAAGCCATTTATTCGAGTGGCATCAACTTCAGGGAAGGATAAGAGCTCCTGTCTTATGTCTTCTTTTTATTGCAGCGCTTAATTTGTGGAGCTGCGGGAATGCCTAGGGGCGGCCCTTGTCCGCCCCGGGTTCCTCAGCGTTGGAGGCAATGATTAATCGTTTTGGTCAGTGCTGTTTTTTCGAGAGGAGTATTGGGTTCGCGGGGGTCTTCACTAGCTTTATTTTGAGTTCTCGGAACATCATTAGCTTTGGATCTGTAAGTGGTAATCGTGGCTCTACCATTCTCAGAACGACAGGTAGCGGATCGCCCATTCTAACGGCAACAATCAATACACCGGTGAAACCCGGGTTATCAACGGCACTCTACAATGTGATACAGCCGACTCATTGGGATCCGGCCCTCTCAAAATCGAATCAACCGGAAGTATCGTAAACCTAAACTTTTACTGGATCAAAAATAATTGAAGGACTTCCCCCCAACGGAATCGAACAAACAGCCCCCGGAACCTACGGGTCAACCGCTTCCGGATCTGACTTTCAAGACGACACCTTTTTCTCCGGAGCCGGAACTCTCACGGTTGGTAGCGGCACCAGTCCCGACTACCTCGCCTGGGCGACACAAAACGGCCTTTCAGAGGGCAACGGAGACCCTTCTCAAGATTTCGACGCGGGAGGACTAGAAACCGGAGTCGAATGGCTCGTCGGAGGAAACCCTTCAAATCCCAGTGACGACGGAGCCCTCACTCGAATGGGAGACGGAACATCTGATCCCAACTTTTACTCTTCAGCTACCGACTTTCAGACGCCTCCGTCTCTGATCCAAACACAATCATCCGTGTAGAATACGGATCCAACCTCACCGGATGGCGGAACAATGTCGCAAATGGAGATGAAGATGGCGTAGTCAACGAAACCCCAGTCGATGTTTCAGGAGAAGATGACAGCATGGTTACTGTCAGAATCCCAAAGAGCCTTGCTCGAGGAAACAAACTCTTCGCTCGCCTCATCGTGGAGACCCCGACTCCCTAAAAAGGAATTGCAAAAAGTCAATTTGCCTCCGACAACTCCCGAAACCCTGAACCCATTCTCAATGACGCATCTGCCGCCGTGCAGACCGATGAAATGCGCCAAGAGAATGGAACGGGAAACTTGCCTCTAATTAGACAGGCGAAATCCAATTCTTATACCAAAAGCTCTCAATTCTTCCTCTTCCCGTCATCACGTTCGATTCTTATGTTCACCCTTCTCCATACCGACACCACCTCCAAAGCACGACTTGGACGACTCAGCACGCCGCATGGCGACATTCAAACTCCCATTTTCATGCCCGTCGGCACCCAAGGATCCGTCAAAACACTTCACCCCGAGGACCTTCATGCCATCGATGCTCAAATCATCCTCGGCAACACCTACCACCTCTGGCTCCGCCCCGGCACCGAGGTGATCGAAAAACTCCAAGGCCTTCACTCATTCACCACCTGGGACCGTCCCATTCTCACCGACTCTGGCGGATTCCAAGTCTGGTCACTTTCTAAAATCCGAAAAATCTCCGAACAAGGCGTTCAATTCCAATCACACCTCGATGGATCCCGGATGCTATTGACTCCGGAAAAAAGCATGGAGATTCAAGCCATCTTTGGCTCAGACATTGCCATGCTCTTCGACGAATGCCCCCCCTACCCGTGCGAACGCCCTTATGCCGAGGAATCAACCTCCCTCACCACTCGTTGGGCTCAACGGTGCAAAGATTGGATCGAACAAAACCAACCAACCTCCGGGGCCGGTAAACAACTTCACTTCGGGATCGTTCAAGGATCCGTCTATCCCGACCTTCGCGAACAGTCCGCCAAAGACCTCGTCAACCTCAACTTTGACGGATACGCCATCGGAGGAGTCTCAGTTGGAGAACCCGAAGAAGAAATGTTCGCTGCGATCCGAAACGCCGAACCCTTCCTGCCACAAGAAAAACCACGCTACGCAATGGGCCTTGGAACCCCAACCCAACTCCTTGAAATGATCGGCCAAGGCGTTGACATGTTCGACTGCGTTCACCCTACCCGCTGTGCACGCCATGGACTTGCATTCACCCCAGATGGACCACTCCATATCAAAAACAAACAATTCGAATTCGACTCCGCTCCCCTAACCGAAGACGCCCACCCCCATGTTGCCCGCTTCTCAAGAGCTTTCCTCCGCCATTCATTCCGCGCAGGAGAAATCATCGCACAACGCGTCCTTTCCTTTCACAATCTCCATTTCTATCTCAACCTCATGGCTCAAGCCCGACAAGCCATCACCGAAAATCGATTCACCGAATTTAAATCCGTCTTCAACGAACGATATAACAAACACAAGAAGTAGTTCCGCTCAGGCTGACCAACCCTCAGGGACGTCTTTGAGAAAGCGCTCATAGAAATGACTTTCCCGATTCATCTTGGGGTGCGTCCTAGCTGGAGGAGCTCCGATCACCCTAGGAAATTCAAGATCACTTCAATTGAAGTTTGAGCCATAGAAGCTCTGGACAGACTAACCAAGAGTACATCTTATCAGTTGCGTAGAACGGATTTGGCGAGGTATATTCTCCGTTAATGACAAAAAAGCACCTCTACCTTTCGCTTGTTCCAGCGTTTCTAACCAATGCTCAGGCGGCTCTCATCTTCTCAAATGGTGGTCTTCCGGTTGGTTCAGGCTGGTCTGCTCCAACCAACTCACTCTCGTTGAACGCGATCGGTGATCTTGGAGCACCAGCTGTGACCTTTAACAACAATTTCTCGTTTCCTGTCAACTTCACCTTCTCAACTGATCTTCAATTCCGCTTCGTTTCAAACAGTTCGATTGCACCTAACGCGGCTTCAGGTCTCGTCTTCCGGATTCCGTCTGGAACCAATCTCACAAACGGCCAATCTCTCTCCATCACAAGCTCTTTTCCGCGAGGCTTTGGACCCGCTTCAGATGTCGCCAACGTTTTTACAAGAGGCACAGGAGGAAGTAATATCCCA
>JAHDGN010000100.1:0-990 GCA_020627645.1 Akkermansiaceae bacterium | reverse complement strand
CCCAAACCTCGGCTCAAACTCGCGGATGGCTTATCAGTTTCGCTTTGACCCAGCGAACAACCTGGATGGTGGAGCGAACAGCACGCCCGGAACCGACGATGCCCCAGCAGATGCGCTTCTTGGTGTCAGTGGAACCTATTGGGACTCTAGCCAAGTGAACTTTACGCCTACTGCCACTGGTCAAGGTGGCAATACTCTTTTCTCCTACAACAGCAATGCTTCGGGCCGAGTTGCCAATTTTCGCGATGCCAGCGGATTTTCCGGATTCAGTGGCCAAGTCAACACACCAACGATCAATCCTGATGGGTCGGCCACTTTTACAAATCCTTCTACCAACCTAGGATACGGCTTTGCAATCATCGACAACCACGACAACGCCCAAAATGATGCAGGCACAGACAACGCCGCTTTCTCTTCATTCACCATCCAAGTCACCGCGGGAGCAAGCGGAATTGACGAACTGACCAGGTTTAGAATGTCTCTCGATGGCGGACCAGTGACGATCCCCGAACCAACAAGTGCCATTTTTTTAAGCTTAGGCCTGCTTGGCGCCCTGGTCAGAAGAAATCGTTGATCTCTACTCTGACTCAATAAATCACCCCCCAAATTCATGATCAACAACGACTCACCACCAAGGTTAAGCCGCCTAGTTTCAATTCAAATCTTCACCCTTCTCACTCTGTTGTTAACTCGGTTGGGGACCGCACAGGTTGACGATAGCTTCCAGATCTTCGACTTAAGTCATCTTGACAACACGGACGAACTCCGATTTTCGTGGCCTTCTTCAACTGGATATTCCTATGACATTCAGAGATCTCATACTCTCAAAGACGGCGAATGGGAAAATGTCTCAACAGGAATACAAGACCTCCTTCCTTCTGTTGAATTCCAAACGGCAATGTTGCCCAATCAACACACCTTTTATCGGGTTGTTAAGAAGTTAACGACTAGCATTTCAGACACCCCCTCCGAGCTTTTATCGAACACCAA
>JAHDGN010000555.1 GCA_020627645.1 Akkermansiaceae bacterium | reverse complement strand
ACCTCATAGAAAAATCAAACCACCTCCCCCTGAAAGTCATCTCTCACCCTCAATCTTCCTGTTCCTCTCCACCTACCACCATCACATCACCCCGCTCAACCCCCTCTCGATCCTCATCCTGATTCCGAGGAGCTTCATCTTCATTCACGGGAACGCTTCGAGTCTCCCCCAACAGGTGCAACCGCCTGCACCCGATATCTCGACAACACCCTCTTCAAAGATTCCATCGAAACTTCAGCGTGCCCCCCCTCAACACTCAAGCTCTCAAAGCGTTTTTTACCTCTCAGGATTTCTCCCCATGCCAAATCAAGAGAGACCTTTTCAAAATAACAAAACTCCTCCCGAATATTCTCAGGGCCCAAAATTTGAACCTCCCGAACAGTCACACCCGACCAAGGTGTCCAGCTCAACGAGCCTATCTCACACCCTAAATCAAATTTCGCTTCAACCCGATCCTCGATCCACCCCGTCCCTAATGACGTTGAAAAAAACCAATTAACAACCAACAACAATACCAACGGAAAAGAGAGAAACCCCAGCCACCATCTCACCCCCAACCTCAAAAACTTCCTCTTCCAAAACCTCGCCACCTTACCACCTCCTATTTCAAAGCGAATCGGATCACCATACTTTGATCAAACAAAACTCGTCCCTTCGATGTCTTATCTAGAAGACGATAAAGCAACATCCCATGCTTCCCATCTCCAGACCGACCAATCGCAAAGTTTTCTTTGGTTGATCCCAATCCCGTCTCTTCTAAAAATTTCCACTCTGCCCCCTTCCAAGCCCCAAAAATGGTCTCTGCCTCCGCATCAATATCCTCAATTCTTTTCATCTCCCCATTGGGAGACTTAATCGTTCCCTTTTTAGGGTCAAACTTCAACAACGAGATCTTTGCCCCAGCGCCCGAAACCAAGACCCGCCACTCATCACCAGCTTGCTCCAACTTCACTTCCACCTTCTGCAAAGTCTGATACTCCCTTGCCTTCCACATCTTCCGATACTCCTGATACTCCTTTTTCGTCAATCCAAGCTTTTGGTGATAGGGTAACGGTACCCCTGGTTTCGACTTGTCCGAATATTCTTTGAACCAAGCAGGGTCCTTCTTCGCACTCGCCTCAACCTTGTCCAGATACTGATTGAACCCCTTGGGCGGAACCACCGTCACCACCTCCGCCTTATAAACCTTGTTGGGCTTCATATAAGACGAAAAAGGCTTAGGCGCCTTAGACTGCCCCATCAGCAATGAAGCTGATATGAAAAAAAACAAAACTACTCCCGATTGAATCCCCGTTTTCATGACTGATCATCTTTTGCAGAGCTCTTCTCGCTCCGCTTCGCGCGCAACCCAACCATATAACTTCGGGCAAGTAAACCCGCTCCTGCCGCAACCATTCCCAAAACCAACAAAAGCGAAGTCGTCTTCATATTCATGACAAACCGAACCCGGCTCAAAATCTCCACACAAATCACCGCCAACCACCAAGCCCAATTCTTCTCCGCATCATAAAACAGCACCAACACCCCCGCCAAAAAAGGCACAAAAATGATTCCCA
>JAHDGN010000099.1:3729-9720 GCA_020627645.1 Akkermansiaceae bacterium | reverse complement strand
TCCCAAAAACGATCGCCTAAACTTCTGATTTATCGATAAATAGATTAGTCTATGAAACTTTCTCGCCTCTCTCCCATCCTCCTTACCCTGAACTCCCCTGCCCAATGTCCCTCCGGCAACGTCAATCACTTCGAATGTCAATCTTCCCTGGGAAACACCGAAATTACACTAACTGCAGATACCGAACTCCTATGGAACTGGCAGGATCTTGATCGGACAAGATCGATTAACATTCAAAGCGCTGGTGGCCAATTCTCGAGTAAGAATATCATCACAAATGGAATACCAGTCCAAATCACCGCTCAGATCACAGCTGATGGCCCATTCCAACTCTTCGCCAATGGCATCAGAATAGAGCCAGGAGCTTCAATAACTGCCCCAGACATCCTCATTGGTTCACTCAATCAAGCATACGAACTTGCAGTTCAAGAGACACCGCTCAGCAGCAACTCCATCTATTTTCGTGGTAACATCTTTAACAGCGGAACAATCACAGCGACCAACGGAGATTTGACCCTTCTAGGAAACACTGTGACCAATATCTTTAAGCTAACGGCCAACAACGGAAAGATTTCCGTAATCTCTGCGCCCTCAGCTCAGATCTCAACACCCGAACTCCAACAAACTCCCGGCACCAACTGGAATTCCTCCGGTACTGGAACAACCAACACCGGAACAATCTCAGCTCAACACATCGACATATTTTCAGAATCATTTTTCAACAATGGAGGTAGACTCGAGGGTAATTCCAGCATCGCAATCACCTCCCCACTCATCAATCACGACGCTCGCCCCAATTCTCTCATCTTAACCCCAACTCTAATCCTCACCCCAGACTCCATTCTTGAGGGCCCCGTTCTAGATCCAAATGACGGCAACAATCCCGGAGGCATTTCAAGAACTCTCGAATTTCCTGACCTCCAATCCAATTCCTTTTCCTCAAGACGGACCACAAAACTCCGCCCAACTCAGTTTTCATCATCGATTCTCAAAAAGTCCCGAACTCCCTCCCCAATTGCCAAAAAAAAATCCCAAAAACGTAAAACAACCGTGGCTTCGCGTGGGACTAAAAAAAGGCCTGTGAACCCCAAAAAGTCGGCCGTTCAAAAGCGTTCATTCTTTGGGAAACTCACCACGAATAAACGAAGATAGTTCTGATACCATTGTGAAACTAGCAGCGGTATTACTCATCTATTCTCCTCGGAAGACATTCCATCACCCAAGCACCAACAGAGGCTAACAAAAGATCATCCGCACCTTTCACCATCTCTCGTTGCATTCTCCAAAATTCTCCGGCACGAGATCCACCACGATCTTCCAAAGCATAAAAGCGCTTCATAAAGTCCGGCAAAAAATCATCCCTAACTTTCCACTGTGAAGCCAATACAGATTCCACCCCTGCCGCCAAAAAGCTTCGCCTCACGCTCGACCAATTTCCTCTTGCCTCACCAACCCCTACCCCCCCACGACACGACGACAAAACAATCAACTTCACCCCTGCCAAATCCATTCTCGAAATCTCGATCGCATAAATCAATTGTCCTTCACCTTCTCCTCTGACAACCAAACCCGAACGAAAACCCTCACCTCCTTCCCCAACCGCAAACCCATGCCCCGCAAAATGAAAAAATCTAGGACGCTTTTTTAAAACTCGTATGAAGTCCTTCCGATCCACGTTGAACAATTTTTGCCCTCTCAACATCCCCATCTCCTCCTGAACGGCCGGAAGCGCGTCCAGCCCATTTAAAACCTCACTCAAAAATGCATCACCTCTCCCATGATGTCTCAACGGTTCCTGATCCACTCCACAAACAATCAGACCTTCTTCTCCAACACTCATACTAGGAAAAACTCCAGTTGCACCCACCACTCGAACCTCCTCACAAGTCTCACACAAAAACCTACCACCTCTCGTCCTCAAAATTGCCCACGGCACCGCATGCAACATCCCAACTGGCACGATGTCTAATGGCTTTGAGGCATCAATCCGATCAACCAAAGGCGCCCACACGGACTTCCATAATTGTGTTAGTCTTGTCCCAAATTTAGATCCAATATTTTTACCCAACAACAACCGTTCCCCACTCTTTAAGGTCATCTGAATTCTCTCGTGAATTCTCTCCGCCGGTCCGAGATCAACCCACTGATCACCTTGACCACCGAAAACCACCGCACCATAAAATGAGCTGAAATTTTGCTCATAAAGAACAAATACGATCGTCTGAGACCGAGCTAACGCCTCTCTCCCTCTCAGCTTTTTCCTCAACGCAAAATTTTGAACCTCAAGAACTGCTTCTGGCAATGCATGAGGAGCATGACGAACCAAAGGAGAAATCGGATCAACCCCTCGTTGCAATCCTAACACGACCTCCGGATGATCTGAATTGGCCAACCATCGACTTCCGACCCTCGAACTCCGAAGAGCGAATTCAGCCCCCCCTTTTGCATCAGCCATCAACCATAAAGCCCTTGCCAATAAAGGGTGATCCTCTGGCAAATCGTTCCCCAAAACAATCGGCTCCAAGACCTTTTTCACCAGCTCTTCCTTCCCCACACGCAGAGCCGCTTCCGCAATTGAAACTGAATACGAAATAGCAGCCCCTCTCGGTAGTTTCGCTAGATCAACCGTCTGCAGAAGCTTCAAAGATTCCTCCGGATCCAATTCAGGCTGCTGAGCAGCCACCGAAGTCAATGCTGATACAATTTCAGGATCAACTTGCTTCAATCGCCCCATTCGTTCTCTCGCCTCTCGAATCAAGTGTCCAATCGGCCTGTCCAAACGTAAATGAATCCCCGCTTCGTCAATCTTTAATACCAATAAATTCTCTACCTCTTCATCTGACATGAATTGCCGAACGAATTAGGTCGCTTGCAATCTCGGGACGCCCACAGGCCATCTCCAGTTTTGCGGCAGCCTGAAACAACTGCGCCTTCGCAACCGATTTCGAACCCTCAACATTTGGAATCTTTCCCAAAGCACCCCTCGCCTGCATCAAACGACCAGACCTCATTAAGAGATCTGAAAATTCAGCTCTCAAAATGGTCACCCCTTCCCCATCAGCATGCTTCAAGGCATGCTCAAACCATATCTCTGCCCTTCCAAAGTCACCGCCATCACGCGCTGCTCGAGCCGCCAATCCAGCACAAGATGCCAATTCACGACCTTCCGGTGACTGACTTGAGCCCAGGAGGCGATAGGCCTCTTCAGCTAACTGCGATGATTCTAGCGGCGCCTCTTCGAACAATTCAGCAGCCTGAGAAACCAAGACCAAAGCCTCCTGCCTGACATCAGCGAAAGTCAGACCTGAAAATAGAATCAACCAAAATACCAATACTTTCATCAGGGGCCTACCACCATCTTGACTCGATAAAACCTCGCATCAAGATCCGTCGTTACCGGAAGGCTCGCTTGATGCGTTCTTCCATCTCCATTCGCGCCCGTATGCGGAAGCACAGTCACAGTTCCCTGCCCCGCATCCGTCCAAGTCTCCAAATCCGGACTCGTTTGAAACTGCCAAACCACCGTCCCCCCAGTACTTGGCAAATATTCCGCGACCTGCATTTCCAAATCAAAGGTCGTTCGATCAGCCGAGAGCCCAACAACTGGCGCATGTTGAGCATCTTGAAACCTAGGATCCATCCCACAAAAATACTCCATCACATTGCTCACCCCATCACCATCAGGATCAGCGGACTGCTCCAAATTCGTTCCCGAAGAAAATAAGAATGGCGACGCCACACGATGACGCTCGATCCATTCATCATAAGTCAGCGGCATCGGATCCAATGCCGCAAAGTCCGGCATAACGATCTTATTAAATCCCGTTCCTCCACCCGATCCGATGAGAGCCTCTCTCACCTGACTAGGGCTAGCCCACGGCCGAAGTTGCAAAATCCGGACAGCGATCGCCGCCGAGAAAGCGGCACTATAACTAGTTCCCGAAACCGTCTGATACCCTCTCGTCGGAACCAAACTTGTTCCACCAACCACTCGAGAGTCAGGACCACTTCCTACATTGACTATCGTAGCCGGGACATTCACTGTCACACCTGGAAGAAAAACATCAACCGCTCCAACCACTGGCTCTCCAAATTCAGGAGCCGCCAATGTATTCCACGATGTCCCAACGCCGCCCGAAGCAACCCATGGCATCTTTGGCACCCCAAAGTCGTAGGTCCCACTCTTAATATGAAAACGTACCCCCTCACACTCAACCATCTCACCAGCCACCTCATCAAGACACTCGTTCACATAAAATGCAGAAGACGGAACCGTATACGAGGTATATAGACTCGTATCGTCAGGAGGCCAAAGCCTCGTTACCTTGCCAACCCCATCTTCGGTATACGAAATCCACTCCCCAACCCCAGCAGGAGACATACTACTCGCATAGGCACTCAAATTCCCTGCCGAAATTGAGGTCACAATCCCATTCTCCCACGCACTATCCAAAGCCGCCTCCAATGGCCTCACCCGCATCTTCTCAACTCCGACCGAATGAGCAAAACAAAGAACCGCTCCATGGTTTCGTAAATACGGCGTCGTCAAAAGACGAATCTTGTGTGCCGAAATCACATTCTGAATCCCTGCTACGCAAAGACTGGCCGTTGTGACAGGCTCAATCGAAGGAAAAGACGTTGGCATCTCATAACATAGTCCAGATCGAAACTTCACATTCGTTCGTGTCCCCAAAGCCGTCAATAATCCCGTGTTGATACCTGCCATACATCCAACCAATCGAGTCTCATGGTTATGAAAATCGAAATCACCTTCCACGATTTCTAAACTCCCTCCAGAAGTTGTCGTCACGACCGATAATGAAGGATGAACAAAGTTCAGTCCGCCCAACTCAGGATGCCCCTCATCAACTCCCGTGCCGACCACATCAACAAGAATATCCCCAGACAACACTCCAGAAACGACCGACTCCAACGGCCGTCTAGGAACCAAATCATCCAACGAAGACTGCACACTATCTGGCCCCGTCGTTAAGGTAAGCGGATGAGACGTCCCCCCAGCACCGTCATCCCAATAGCTACTCATCGAAGGATCAGGACCGAAAAAAAACGACTTCCCAAGGCCGTCATATTCCTGACCCAGCCGCGTCCGAACCGCATCGACAAGCTGTTCCAAATCCACACCCGGCGGTGGATCCAAAATAATGGCGACCGCATTCGTTTGGCTACCAGGGTAGTCCAAATTCAACACCACTCTCACTCCTTCAACTTCCGTCACCGCCGCAACCAGCTTCTGGTGATTCTCATCGCGATAGACCTGAGCAATAAATCGATTCTGAGCACCCGCCCAATAACTGAAAAAAAACAAAAAGAAAACAACTCTGATCATGATCCAAAATCTCACTTTTTCAAAAAACGATCCAAGGACTCACTCAAATCATACTCATCTGTCTCGTCCACCACTTGATGCACCTTCACCCCCTCCATCAACTCACCATCCCATGGGGTCACCATTCCAGACGACGCCTCGTAAATAACTGCAGATTGGATTCCCTTATCTTTCAAGATCCTGACCCCATCTTCAACATCATTCGCTTGCAAAGAAAAGCCTTCCTCCCTCGCCGCCGCAAAGGACTCGAAAGACACAACCTCAGATGCGATAAATACCGTCATCGTATCCGATTTAGGCTCAAAATCATCCGCCCCCCTCAGCACAATCTCACCCTTCTCCACAGGACCCACTTCCTCGCCCCCAAACTTTAAGGAAATCAAAAGAACCACCCCAGCCAACGCCCCCACTCCGCCATAAATGAAATAGTTCCCACCAAGAAGTCGACTCCACCAGGACTCCCTAACCACCTTCGCTTTCGCCCCCTCTTCTCGTTCAAGACCATACCGATCTTTCCACTGATCCCTCAAATCATCAGGCACTGGTGGCACTTCGACCTGTCGTTCTTCCTTCTTCGCAAGCACCTCCAGGGATGCCTGCATCCCCTTCTCCTCAGGAAACTCTGACACCATCTTATCAGCCTC